>JAOZSY010000144.1:0-4355 GCA_029939445.1 Bacteroidales bacterium | reverse complement strand
GAGAATATACATTAATACCATTAGTGAGCAGCCATATCATAGAATTTGGCAAAGCCGAAAATATAGATAGAAAATTTAAGAAATTAAAAATCTTTTATAATAAAGGCTTAGGACATCACAAATGGAATATCTATAAGAAAATAAGTTTAAAATATAAGAATCAAATAGTGTGCACTAAATATTAAATAATAATGAAAAACTCAGAAATAATTGTTGGTCTAGATATCGGAACAACAAAGATTGCCTGCATAGTGGGCCGTCGGAACGAGTATGGTAAACTAGAGATATTAGGTTATGGCAAATCACCATCCATTGGAGTTAGCCGAGGCGTAGTAGCCAATATCGAAAAAACCGTACAAAGCATTAAAAGAGCAGTTGACGAAGCCTCTCTAAAAAGTACTGTACATATCGACCATGTATATGTGGGCATAGCAGGCCAGCATATAAAAAGCCATCAGCATAGAGGCAATTTGGTACGAAATACTTTGGATGATGAAGTAGATCAGAACGATATTGATACTCTTATAAACGATATGCATAAACTTGTTATGCAACCTGGTGAGGAAATTATACATGTAATTCCACAGGAATACATTGTTGACAAAGAGCAAGGGATAAAAGACCCAATAGGTATGTCTGGCATTAGTTTAGAAGCTAACTTCCATATTATTACAGGACAAATTACTGCTGCAAAAAACATTAATAAATGTATTGTAAAGTCAGGAATGAATGTTGAGGACTTAATATTAGAACCTTTAGCATCGGCAGAAGCTGTTTTATCAGAAGAAGAAAAAGAAGCAGGTATTGCTTTAGTAGATATTGGTGGAGGAACTACGGATGTAGCAATTTTCCAAGATGGAATAATTCGCCATACTGCAGTAATTCCTTTAGGAGGAAACATTATTACTGAAGATGTAAAAGAAGGTTGTAGCATTATAAAGAATCAAGCAGAAGCTTTAAAAGTTAAGTTTGGATCAGCTCTTGCTAGCGAAAACAGAGAAGAAGAGATAGTATCAATTCCAGGACTAAGAGGCCGTGCTCCAAAAGAGATAACTCTTAAAAACCTAGCAAGCATAATTCAGGCAAGAATTGAAGAAATAGTTGAACACGTATTCTTTGAAATTAAGAATTCAGGTTTTGAGAAGAAACTTATTGGAGGAATAGTACTTACTGGTGGCGGTGCTCAGTTAAAACATATTGCTCAAATTTTTGAATTCCTAACAGGTATGGATACACGTATTGGTTATCCAAACGAGCATTTAGCAGATAATGTACCAGAGGAGTTAAGTAGCCCTCAATATGCCACAGGTATAGGCCTCGTTATCAGCGGAATAAAAAGTAGTAGTATAAAAGGCGCTAATAAGCCAGAAGTTGCTGATAGAACTGGAGAAGATAAAGGAAGCTTCTTTGACAGTTTCTTTAAGAAAGGAAAAGAGTTTTTCGAAAGCGATTTGGATAATTAAATAATAAAAACCGGTATTCGACAATATTTGATATAAGAGTCCTTATCTATGCTTTTAACTGCAAGGTGTAAGAGCATACTAATTAACAATATATCGTTAATAAAAGGCTAAATTAAGAATAGTGCAACCGTTGAATACCAATATATTTACAAAGTAAAAATACAATACTATGATAGAATTCGATGCACCAAAAGAAATGTCTTCCATGATAAAAGTTGTGGGAGTTGGTGGTGGCGGCTCAAATGCTGTAAACCATATGTTTAAACAAGGAATCCATGGCGTGGATTTCATTATTTGCAACACCGATGCTCAATCATTGGATACAAGCCCTATTCCTAATAAAGTACAGCTAGGCGCTACTTTAACAGGAGGTAGAGGTGCTGGCGCAATTCCTGAAGTAGGAAAAAATGCTGCTATCGAAAATATTGAAGAGCTAAAAGAAATATTAGGAGGCAATACAGAAATGTTATTTATCACAGCAGGAATGGGTGGTGGAACAGGAACTGGAGCAGCCCCAATTATTGCTAAAGCAGCAAGAGAATTAGGAATTCTTACTGTTGGTATTGTAACAATTCCTTTCAAATTTGAAGGACGCAAAAGAAAACTACAAGCCGAAGCTGGAATTGAAGAATTACGTGAGAATGTAGATACACTTCTGATTATCTCTAATGATAAGCTAAGAGAGTTACATGGTAATCTTACATTAACAGCTGCATTTGGCAAGGCCGATGATATATTAACTGATGCAGCAAGAGGAATTGCTGAAATTATTACCGTTACTGGATATGTAAACGTAGATATTGAAGATGTTAAAACTGTAATGCGTAATTCTGGAGTAGCAATAATGGGAACTGGAGTAGCATCAGGCGAAGACCGAGCTCTTAAAGCTGTTGAGCATGCATTAGCATCTCCATTATTAAATGATAATAATATTGATGGTGCATCAAATATATTATTATTTATGGCATCAGGGAATAGTGAATTTGATATGGATGAAATTGCTACTATTACAGACTATATTCAAGATGAAGCAGGAATGAATGCTGATATTATTTGGGGTAATGGAACAGAGGAAGACCTTGGAGATTCAGTAAGAGTAACAGTAGTTGCAACAGGTTTTGAAACTAATAGTGACGTAGAAAAGTCTGCAAAAACTGAAGCTCATAGAGAACCTAAAAAAGTAATACATGATTTAAGCAAGGCAACAGAAGAGCCTATTCTTAAAAATCAAAAACAGATGGAGCCTGCTGATGAGGATATGATTTTGATAACTAAAGCTCCACTAACAGAAACTTCTGTTGATACTCAAACAAAGTTTAAAACTGAAACAAACACTTCAGAAATGGAGCTTAAGAAGGAAGACCAATCAGAAGAGGTTAGAATATTCACCCTTGATGGTGAGGAAAAAACTGTAAGCAAAAACGAGCACGAGATTGATAAAAAGAAGTGGGAAGATACAACCCCTGAAATAAATAGAGAATTCCAACAGAAAGCAAATGATAGAATACAGCAACTTAAATCGTTAAGTAATAACTTAAATAACATTAGCGACCTAGAGGACCTAGAGAATACTCCTGCATATATTCGTAGAGGTATAAATTTAGAAGAAAACCCATCAACTAGTAACTCACCTATTAGTAGATATACTCTTGGTGGGGAAGAAGGACTTAAATCTAACAATTCGTTCCTACACGATAACGTAGATTAGTATAAGTCTAAAACTAAAAGCAAAGTGCTGTAATAATCTTTTATTACGGCATTTTTTTATTAAAACTTATGCGATATTTAAATTAATTTTGCCTCAGCGTTGCAAGTATCAATCTATTTGTAAAATAAAGTATGAATTGCTTTGCAACAGCCTTTAATATTAAATTAAAACCTACATAAATATGAGCTTAGAAATAACAATAAATACAGATATCAAAGCAGCAATGATGGCTAGAGATAAGCGTAAACTAGAATCGCTACGAGCTATTAAATCTGCACTACTATTATTGAAAACAGGAAAAGACACTTCATTTGCTGAAGTTCCTAAAGAGCTGGAATTAAAAACCTTGCAGAAGTTAATTAAGCAGCGAAAAGAATCTGCCAAAATATATAAAGAACAAGGAAGAGATGAAGCTTATGAAGAGGAAACCTATCAAGCAAAAATTATTGAAGAATACTTACCAGAACAAATGAGTGATGGGGATATTTCAAATATTATTTCTGCAATAATTGAAAAAACTGGGGCTTCGTCGATGAAAGATATGGGAAAAGTAATGGGAATGGCTAGTAAAGAATTAGCTGGAAAAGCAGACAATAGTTTAGTCTCAAAAATTGTAAAAGAAAAATTAGGATAATCTGAATATGCCAAAGTTTCTATCTTGTATAGGAACTTTGGTAGTTTTAATTAACTTTCTAAATAGCTTAAGTCTTCCTTATTAACAATGGTAAGAAAATAATAGAAAACACTAAAGAATACAACGCCATGCATATTATTTAGCATGGATTCTGGAAAGAAATTTACCATAATAATAATAATAAACAAAGCCAATAAGTTATCTTTGTTTTTCAATGCCAACTGCAGAGCCAATACAAATAAGGCCATCAATAATACAAAACCAATAATTCCTTGACCAAGCCAAGTTTCCAAATATTGATTATGCACATTTAAATGTCTTTCGGTAGCTTCTTCTAAGTATTCTGAATCCTCAGCATACATTTTATTCAATTCAGGCTTAATATCTCCAGCCCCTACTCCGAATAAAATATTCTGCTTTATAAGTGATGCCGTAACCTTCCATATTTCGAAGCGAACACCTGTAGAACTAGTTTTAGAGTCTCCAGTTTTTATAATCTCAACTACCGAATTATACATTAATTGCATTCTGTAATTTCTAGAAATAGAAT
>JAOZSY010000383.1 GCA_029939445.1 Bacteroidales bacterium | reverse complement strand
TTTTTAAAATTATTTTTTTTATAAAAATTACAAAACAAAAATTGTGTTTTTTCGTAATTTACGAACAACCACTCCCATGATAATACTACCAACAAATAAACACTTCTCCCTTCACCCTTATCTATTCACTCTTCTCCCTTAACTATCCAAACCAATCTCTCCACCTCTTTTTCCTTTTAGCTTTTTTCTTCTCTTTTTTGAGGTTACTTTTCTTTCTTCCAAAAAGGTGTTTTACTTTATCCGCGGCATTATCTTCTTTAAAATCTTCGCAGTTCATGAAGTCAGCAGGGTATTCTTCGGCATTGATGGGTGTAAACTTGGTAGTTATGCTTTTGTAAAGAGTTTTATTTCTTTTGCACTTTTGTAATGTAAGAGCCACTAATGGTAATTGCCGAAGCTGGTCCCTAGGTAGCATCATATTCGTAAATATCTACACCTTCCTCTGGAGTTTGATGCGGACCAAGCATCTCCAATAGATTAAATTATGATGTTGCCTGAAACATAGCCCTTATGGCTTTATACTAAGCCAATATAAAAATCTTGCACCCACTACTCTGTTCTAATTCCTATTACGCAAACATCATCAATTTGAGGTTCCTTAGCTTTCCATGAATTATAGACTTCTAATAATTTTTCTCCTTGATGTTTCATCCCTAAGCTAGAAATTTCTACAAGAATTTCCTTAAAGCGTTTATTCTTAAGTTTCTTACCATTATTACCACCAAATTGATCATAATATCCATCGGATGACATATAGATAACATCATCTTTCTGCGTTAGTATTTTCTGATAGCTAAATTTATCCATTTTTAAGTAATAACCCACAGGCATTCTATTTCCTTTATACTCATGCATTTCATTATTTCGCACCAAATATAGTGAAGAATTGGCTCCTGCAAAAAGCAGCTCATTATTTTTATTATTTCGTACACATACGGATATATCTAAGCCATCACTCAAGCTCTCCACTACATCCTCTAATATTTGTTTATCCATTTCTAGTAAAGCGAGATTATTATTTTGCTTACGTAAGGCTTTAATAATTGAATTTCGTAGCTCATTGAGAATAATATCAGGCCTAACAATACCATCTTTCTCAATAATCTCTTTTAAATATGTAATACTCAACAAACTCATAAAAGCTCCTGGAACACCATGACCAGTACAATCAGCTACAATAGCAATTCTCCAATCACCAATAGATGCAGCATAATAGAAATCTCCACTTACAATATTTAATGGCTTATACAGAACAAAATAGTCACCTAAAACAGAATTCAATTTTGTTTTACGAGGAAGAACAGCTTGCTGAATTCTTTTAGCATATTCTATACTACCTAATATTTCGTTTCTACTCTTGATTATTTCTTGCTTCTGCCGTTCTAATTCTGTAATATCATCTATAATTACTAGCACCATTTCTTCTTCTTGATAGCTAATATACTTTGTTGAAAACATAAGTTCTCTCTTAACATCATTCTGCTCCCTGAATAGCGTATGACCAATGGGTATATTTCGTGTAGACTCTTTTGTCTGTATACAGTTAACAATACTACCTCTAATATTACAATTTTTACAAGCAGGTGTAGTGCCACATATACCATTATTCTTATTTGCATTAGCACAACCACAACTTTTGCCAAAAAGAAAACCAATTACTTCATGTTCGGCACGTGTAAAAATTAGATGGTTATTATCATTAAAACCAATAAGGCGCATCTTAGAGTCTACTATAAACAATGTTGAATTTAGGCTACCAAGAATTGAATTGATAAAGGTATTTGAACTTTTTAGAGCATCTAATTTGTTTTGTGCCTTGTTTTGAATGATAGAAGTAGAAATATAATTCTCTCGAATAGCAGGCACATAGCTGTTAATTACATTTGTTGGATTTGTGAGCATAATAATTTGTTTTATAGCGTTAAACTAATCTACAGGTGTAGTTATAATTTAATAGCTTTATCTTTATCCCAATAACTAATTTTACAGCTATTATATTTCTTGAGCAGCGAAATATATAATATTGATATTCATCA
>JAOZSY010000382.1 GCA_029939445.1 Bacteroidales bacterium | reverse complement strand
TAAGCAAAAGTTTGTACGCCTGAGGCGTCTTGCATTTTAGTTAATCGCCCTGTTTGGTTGCCAGTACCTGGGGGGGCATATTCGTAATATACATTATTGCCTATACTAATTGGGTACTCAACCAATGTTAACCTATTGTAGTTGTAATGATAATTTATTTTGGCACCTTGTGCTGCTAAGTTTGCTGTTTGTACAGTTCTGAGGTTTCCTGCATTATCATAAGTGTATGATGTTGTACCCGCATCAGGATGTGTTCTTGACTGTAATTGCCCAATACCATCATAATTGTATGACGTATTATAGCCTTCGGGGTCGGTGCTCTCGAGTAATTCTCCTAAAGGATTGTATGCAAATTTAGTAATAGTGCTCAATGGAGCACTCATAGTTGTTTGCTTACCCATTGCACTAATATAGGTTTTATACTTAGTGCCAATGGCATCGGTAGTAGTTTGTTTAAACTGCTTCACATTGTATGCATCATTTCCAAAACCATAACTCATATAATTATTTGTATTATCAGGCATACGGATATGGGTTTTCCTATCCATTGCATCGTAGGTTATTTTGGTGTTTACAGATGGTAAGTTACTGTTAGAAAAAACTGTGTGCAGACTAATGTAGTTACTTTCGGTAAAAGGATAGCTGGTATATTTCACCCTGCCATAATTATCAATTATGCTTTTACCAGATACAATTAGCTTCTCCTCATCCAAATTATTAGAGGAATTATAGACTATTCCCTTGGTTTTGGTTTGAATAATTCTGCCCACCCCATCGCTAAACATTATATTATAAAATCTATTATTAGTATCTAATGGGTCATAATAAGTTGTTTTTGCCCATTTATTATTACTATTTACAGCAGTAGTCTGATTATAATATTCAAACTTAATGGAATAAGGCTTTCCTATTGCAAGCTCATTTGGTCCTGTTACAGACTTTAATGCGCCATCAGCATAATATTTATATTCCATTTCATTTCCCGTCATATCTGTTGTATGTATTGGTGCTTGAATACGGTAATCATAAACAGTTTCAGATGAATATCCAAAAGCATCAGTAATACTAACTGGCAGTGAATGTATTACTCCATCGTAATTATATTCATAATACATAGCTTGACTTTGATAGTTATTAGGTAATGTAAATTTACTCATAAGTCCAATTACAAACCTGTAAATCAGAAAGTCTTTAATTTTTCAGTAATTATTAATTTATAACAAACATATATAGTCAAAAAAACACCAGCCTCTTTCTATTTTGGATATACTCAGTACGAGCTCAAGTAAGGTTTTGAATTTTAATAAACCCTAAGTCCTCCTTTGAAAAAGGAACAACGAAGCAATTGGATAGCGGGGGACTGAAACTATTGATTTTATTCATAAAAATACTCCCCTATTTTTTTGTTAGCTTTTATCAACAACCTATTTTTTAAAGACTCATTTTTACTAATTTTACAAACCTTATTCAACAATATAATATTACAATATGTTTTTAATTTTCGATACCGAAACTACAGGATTACCAAAGAGTTATAATGCACCACTAAGCGATAGTGACAATTGGCCAAGAATGGTTCAATTAGCTTGGCAAGTACATGATGTGGAGGGTAAATTATTGGAAGTTAAAAACTTTATAATTAAGCCTGAGGGTTACGAAATACCATACGAAACCGTAAAAATCCACGGTATAACTACCGAAAGAGCTATTAAGCAAGGAATTGAACTAAAGGCTGTACTAAAAGAGTTTACGGAATCAGTTTCGAAATGCAAATCTATTGTTGGTCATAATGTAGAATTTGACATTAATATTGTTGGAGCAGAATTTTACAGAAAACAAATAATTAGCCCACTTGAGAAAGTACAAAGTTTGGATACTATGAAATTATCCACAAACTTCTGTGCTATTCCTGGTCGTGGAAAAAGTTTTAAATATCCTAAATTAAACCAAGTTCACGAAAAACTATTTGGCGTTAACTTTGAAGAGGCTCATAATGCGGCGGCTGATGTGGAAGCAACAACTCGTTGTTTTTTAGA
>JAOZSY010000143.1 GCA_029939445.1 Bacteroidales bacterium | reverse complement strand
TTTAAACATTAATAACGGGAACTATAAATTATATGCCAAATCAGATTCAGTTTATTTTATAAAAGAAGCTGAGGCTGAATTCGTATTTCATTTAAGAAATGAAGAGGTAAACAGCCATGCGCTTAACCAAAACGGCAATAGTTATTTAGCATTAAGAGTTGAGGAAGACAAAAAAGAGGCGAATATTAATTACGACAGCTTAACAGGGATTTTCTATTCAAGTGAACTTGATGTGAATTACGAGATTAGATATGAAAATGAGGAATTATTAATTCATAGTAAAGTATTCCCTGAAGATATATTTCTTGAACACTCAGAAGACTTGGTGTTTAAAAGCAATTCAGGTTTAATACAATCCATTTCATTTTTAGAAGAAAACGGAGCAATTACAAGCCTTGTAATAAATAATCCAAGAGTAAGAAATCTAATATTTGGAAGAATAAATTAATGATATTAAACAAATTGCCAGCATACAGCACGCAATAAAAAACACTGATGTTGCGCGTATACCACCATGCTACTGGTGCAGCATTCTGATAATTATTGGAACCATCGTGTTCTATCATTAAAACAAGCATAAATAACCCCCGTTGGTGCAGCAATCCACCTCGTTCTATCATTATTATAGGTATGATTAATCACCAAATAACTTATAGTTAAGATTATTACTAGCTATTTTTAGTTTTCTGGATTCGTCATCAAATCAAAACCTATCTACATTTATTTATTATACTTTTACAGTTAAACTATACGATTTATGTTTATAATGATAAAAAACGTATATTTGTAGCTTAAATGTAAGATATAATGATTGATAATAATACAAATCCTAAGTATATAGCCATTAAAACCAAGGGGAAAGAGCTCTTTTGGAAGCATGGAGTAAAACGAATTAGTATTGAAGAAATATGCCGAGAAGCTAATGTTAGTAAAATGACTTTTTATAAATACTTTCCAAATAAAGTAGAGTTGGTAATTTCTATTCTAGATGATTTGATTGCGTCTTCAATGATGCAATTTGATAAATTAGTGAATAGTGATATGACTTTTTCAGAAATTCTTGAGAATATATTTATTATGAAGTTAGAAGCTGTTAAAGATTTTAGCCCAGAGTTTTTGAACGACATATATGTAAATCCCCAATTTGGTTTGGATAAGCATTTAAACTCATTGGCAGAGAAGTCCCAAAAGAAAGTTAAGGACTTTTATGTGGATTCTCAAAAGAAAGGCTTTATAAGAAAAGAGGTAAATATAGATTTTGTAATGGCTTATAGTTATAAAATGCAAGATTTCATAAAAGATGAAAAACTTATGGCGCAATTTGCTACTCCTAAAGATTTTATTATGGAAGCTATGAATATGTTGTTTTATGGTATAGTTGCAAAAGATAAATAGTTAGTTATGAGTAAGTATTTTTATCATATAATTCTGTTTATAGCTTTTATTTTATTAGCTATATGTAGCTTTTCGCAAACTAAAGTCGATACTTCCAAAACTAATTTTGAGTTTAAGGGGCAGCTTTCCTCTTGGGCTCATGTTAATGGTAGTAATCCTTATCCCTTATATTTAGGAGCACGATATATTCCACAGGCAAATTATAAAATACGTTTGAAAAAGAATCACCTTATCGATTTTGAAGCTTCAGCTAATATTGTTGGAGATATGGGTGTTCACTTTTGGGACTCTACTGATTTTAATGGAAATATTAGTCCTTACCGACTTTGGGGTCGTTATTCTTCATCACAATTTGAGTTTAGAGTAGGTCTTCAAAAAATTGATTTTGGAACTGCTGTTATGATGCGTGCCCTCCGTTGGTTCGATCAGGTAGATCCTCGCGACCCGCTTCAGCTTACCGACGGTGTTTATGGTGCCTTGGCAAGATATTATTTCTTGAATAATGCTAATATTTGGCTTTGGGGACTTTATGGCAACGAAAATACTAAAGGAATGGAAATATTAGAAACCAATATTGATATTCCTGAGTTTGGCGGTAGAGTGCAATTCCCTATACCACTTGGAGAAGCAGGGCTTTCGTACCATCATCGAGTGGTGGATTCTCGAAAATATTCAAAATTCATTCCTTCCTATGAGAAAGTTCCTGAAAATAGAATAGGAATTGATGCTAAATGGGATTTGCTTATTGGATTATGGATTGAAGGTTCTTATGTGAATAAAAGTAAGGATTTGGGAGCATTGACCCACCAAGAAATTATGACTATTGGTGCTGACTATACTTTTAATGTTGGCGCAGGATTAAATGTTACCATTGAGCATATGCTGTTTGCTAGTGATAAAAAAGCTTTTGAGTTTGTTAGCACTCAAAATAATACAGGATTATCGCTAATGTATCCAATAGGTATGTTCGATAATATTCAGGCAATTTTTTATTATGATTGGAAATCAGAACAGGTTTATAATTTTGTAAACTGGTTTCGTAATTTTGATAAAACCACCTTTTATATAATGGCATATTGGAATCCTGATAATTTAATTACACCAACAGGAGCAAGCAATTTATATGCTGGCAAGGGCATACAATTTATGTTTGTTTACAATCATTAACCGAAAGCTTTTAGATTATCTTTTTGCATAGCAAAAAGGTAAATAGCAATTAAATATAATAGTAGTAATAAATATAAGAATTATGAGCATAATAAAGATTAATAATTTAGAAAAACAATTTCCTGTGGGAGACGGTTTTTTCACAGCCCTTAGCGATATTAATATTGAAGTAAAAAAGGGAGAATTTGCTGGATTAATTGGCCCTAGTGGTTCTGGCAAAACTACTTTGCTTAATATTATAGGATCGTTGGACACACCCACCAAAGGTACAGCAGAGGTTATGGGAAAATCCATTGCTGAGCTTAGTTATAAGCAATCAGCAGGTCTTAGAAATAGGCATATAGGATTTATTTTTCAAACTTATAATCTCTTGCCAGTTTATACAGTATTCGAGAATGTAGAATTTTCTCTTTTGTTGCAAAAGATGAGTGCTGTTGAGCGCAAAAAAGCTGTAATGCAAGCACTGGAATGGGTTGGACTTACCGATAAGGTAGATTCTAAGCCTAGTATGCTTTCTGGTGGTGAATGTCAGCGTGTTGCAATTGCTCGTGCTATGGTTAAAAGGCCAGAAATAGTGCTTGCTGATGAGCCTACTGCTAATTTGGATTCTGAGAACTCTCACCATATTCTTCGAACAATGAAAAAGCTTAATAAGGAACTTGGAGTTACATTTGTTTTTTCAACTCATGACGAAAAAGTGATGCAATACCTCGATAGAATTATAGCTCTTGAAGATGGTAAAGTTTTGAGAGATGAAACGCAAGAAGAATTTGCGGTAAGAAAGAATTCTCAAATCTATAAAACTAAATAAAATGATAGCAATAAAATTAGCATATAAGAACTTAGTTGGTGCAGGTTTAAGAACTTGGCTAAATGTTTCGGTGCTTTCTTTTGCCTTTGTTCTTATGATATTTTATAATGGAATGATAGAAGGCTGGAACCGACAGGCAAGAAATGATACACAGGATTGGGAAATTGGCGAAGGTCAATACTGGGAGCAGAGCTATGATAGGTACGATCCCTATACTTTTCAAGATGCACATAAGCCTGTTTCAGAGGATATTGCTGCTATGATTGATAGAGGTGAGCTTACTCCAATTTTGGTAAGACAGGCAAATATGTATCCTGAAGGAAGAATGCAAAGCGTTTTATTAAAAGGTGTTGACCCTAATCAGAAAATTCTAAAACTTCCAACTAGCGACCTTAATAATGTACAAAATGGATATTCTGCAATTATTGGAAGACGTATGGCAGATGATGCTGGTCTTAAGGTTGGTGATAAAGTTTTGGTGAGGTGGAGAGATAAGAATGGAATGTTTGATGCCATAGATATTAATATTGCCGCAATTTTTAAAACTGATGTGCCAAGTGTAGAAAATGGTCAGATGTATTTGGATATTAATGTTTTGCAAGAGATGATAGGTTTGCCTAATCAAGCTACCTTATTAGTTGCTGGTGATAATAGCTCACTTTCGGAGATTGATGGCTGGAATTTTAAAACCACTGATTTCTTACTTAAAGAATTTGATGCTCTTATTCAATCCAAAAAAGCTGGTGGAATGGTGATGAGTGGTATGCTATTATTGATAGCATTATTGGCTATTTTCGATACTCAGGTTTTATCAATATTCCGCCGACAGAAAGAAATTGGAACTTATATAGCTCTTGGTATGACTCGTAGTCAGGTGGTTGGTATTTTCACTGTTGAAGGAGGTGCACATAGTATTTTGGCGGCAATAGTTGGAGCGGCTTATGGTATTCCTCTTTTCTTATGGTTAGATAATATAGGTTTGTCATTTGGAAGTAGTTCGCAGGATATGGGCATTGCTGTGGCTGATATCATTTATCCATACTATAGTATTGGAATGATTCTTAGTTCGCTTTTATTGGTGGTGATTTCGGCTACAATTGTTAGCTATTTGCCTGCTCGTAAAATTTCTAAGATGAGGCCTACTGATGCTCTAAAAGGTAAACTTCAGTAATTAAATTAAATATATCAGATGATATTTTTAGAATATTATCACTAAATATAAGATAATGATAAAGTTTTTATTAAAAGGAATATTAAGGGACAAAAGTAGGAGTTTGCTGCCTATTATTGTAATTTCCCTTGGTGTATTTCTAACCATTTTTATGAGTGGTTGGATGAAAGGGATATTTACCGATATGGTAGATATGAACGCCAAATTTACCACTGGTCATGTTAAAATTATGACTCGTGCATATGCAGAAAACGAAAAGCAGATTCCAAATGATTTAGCGCTACTTGATGCAGATAATTGGATGCAGAAATTAAATACAGAATATGCTGATGTGGAATGGGTTCAAAGGATTCATTTTGGTGGTTTGATTGATGTACCCGATGCTAAAGGAGAAACTAGAGCTCAAGGTCCTGCCATGGGTAAAGCGGTAGATTTATTTTCTGAAAATACTAATGAGCCTGAGCGAATGAATATTACTAAATCATTAGTAAAAGGTGTTATGCCTAGCAAAAGTGGTGAAGCTCTTATTAGTGATGAGTTTGCAGAGCGTTTTGGTGTAAAGCTGGGTGATAAAGTAACTATTTTTGGTTCTACTATGTATGGTAGTATGATGTTTCAAACTTTTGATGTAACTGGTACCATTAGCTTTGGAATAAGTATGCTCGATAGAGGAGCTATTATCGTTGATATTAAGGACGCTCAAAAAGCCCTTGATATGGAAGATGCTAGCAGCGAAATATTAGGCTATTTTAAAGAGTCATCTTATGATGATATTAGAGCAGATTCTCTAAAAGCAGATTTTAATGGAAAGTATAGTAGTATTGATGATGAATATTCTCCACAAATGTTTAAACTTACTGAACAGGGAATACTTAAAGAAATGCTTGATCGTGGCGAGAATATGACAAGTATTATGGTTTTTATATTTATAATTGCTATGTCGATAGTGCTTTGGAATACAGGCTTGCTAGGTGGCTTGCGTAGATATAGTGAATATGGAGTTCGCTTGGCGTTAGGAGAGGAGAAAGGTCATATTTATAAAACGATAATTATTGAAGCAATAATTATCGGGTTTATAGGTTCAGTAGTTGGTACAATTTTAGGAGTAGGAGCATGCTATTATTTGCAAGAAAATGGTATTGATTTTAGTGCTATGATGAAGAATGTGGATATGATGATGCCTCCAGTTTATCGTGCAATTGTAACTCCTGATCTATTTTATGTGGGATTCATTCCTGGTTTAGTAGCCATGACTCTTGGTAATGCACTAGCGGGTTATGCTATTTATAAAAGGAAAACTGCGACTTTATTTAAAGAGTTGGAGGTTTAGGTGTTCTTTATATAGAAAAGATTTTTAAACAACATTTATTAAATTAGAGATATAATGAAAAAATATATAGTATTAATAATGGCAATAATGGTTTCAATGGGAGCGTATAGCCAAACTGCAACAGAGATTCTTGAGCATATAGATAGAAATATGTCAAGTGATAATCAGGTAATAGAATCCTCAATGACTATTCATGGTAAGCGTAATAGCCGCACAATGACCTCAATAACATATACAATAGGTAGTGAGAAATCATATACTGAATATTTATCTCCAGTACGAGAAAAAGGTACAAAAATGCTTAAACTTACTGATAAATTATGGATATACTCTCCAAGTACTGACCGTACTATACAAATTTCTGGACATATGCTCCGCCAATCTGTAATGGGCTCTGATATGTCATACGAAGATGCCATGGACGATCGTAAACTAAATGAGGTTTATGATGCTAAGGTGATTGGAGAAGAAGAAATTGATGGTCAAAAAGTAATTGTTCTTGAGCTTAAAGCAAAAGTAGATGATATTGCCTATGCTGCTAGGAAAATTTGGGTTCATAAAGAGAAATATGTTTCTTTAAAAGAGGAACTTTATGCTAAAAGTGGACAGTTGCTCAAGCAATTAACTGTTAGTGAAATAAAAATGTTTGATGGCAGATGGTATCCTACAAAAATGCTTTATAAAGATATGCTTAAAAAAGGAAAAGGTACCGAAATGAGTATTATAAGTATTAAGTTTAATCAAGATATTCCAGAGTATATGTTTACTAAGGCAGTGCTGAAACAGTAGGTTATAATGTGCAAGCTGGCTGAGATGGTAAGTAGTGTCTGCAAGAAAACTACCTATTTTTAGGCCTTTAGTAAGAAAGCACCAAAGACAATGTGTTA
>JAOZSY010000381.1 GCA_029939445.1 Bacteroidales bacterium | reverse complement strand
CTTGTGATGGACAGTTTTATCACCCATGCCCAATATGCCATGCTTGAGAATTCAAAGATATCATATATTGCTCCTTATACTGGAGATGAAGAAATAGATACAAATATTATTAATTTTATTCTTAGTATTAAAGAAATTAAAGTTATAAGATCTGAGTTCTATTATGATGATAATTTGATGCGTTTTGCTACTGGTGGTGAGGATTTTAATATAACTAAGCTTTATGTTAATCTGGCCGATGAGGTGGCCAATCTCCATTCGGTGAATCTGGATAGCTATTATTTCAACCTACTATATATTAACGACACATTAATAACTCCTGAAAGCGATAT
Organism: Bacteroidales bacterium; assembly: GCA_029939445.1. Lineage (GTDB taxonomy): Bacteria > Bacteroidota > Bacteroidia > Bacteroidales > UBA1556 > UBA6267. The sequence goes on along the minus strand of JAOZSY010000381.1, from coordinate 1,716 downwards.
AGATTGGAAGGTAAAATGTAATTCTGTAAGTATTCGAAATTCAAATTTCACCTACGATATTTCGTATTTGCCTGAAAATGTAAACGTATTTGACTATAACCATATTCATTTAACCAATATTGACGGTACTGCTGACAGTATTTTCTACTCCTTCCATAAAATGTGGGGAAATATTAATACTGTCTCTTTTATTGAGAATAATGAGTTTGAAGTAAGTTCGTTATCAGGAGAATACTATGCAGATGATAAGCTATTGCGTTTGAAAGACATAGCACTAGAAACTCCTGAGAATAGCATTAAAGTTGACGGTACGACAGGCTTTTATGTATATGATTTCACCTTCACCGAAACTGAGAAAACTGACATAGCACTAGCCTTTGATATAAACAATTGGGATATGCTGGATTATTTCAGTGGGGGGCAACTTGAAGATATTAAGGATATAAAACAATTTAGAAATAAGGAAATAAACCTTATTACCCATATAATAGGAAATACGGATACGCTATATTCCCAAATAGATCTTACATATAATAATACGCACCTACTGACTCAAGGACAAATACTGAATCTCTCAAATACAGAAATTCTCAAATATGATTTCGACATTAGCAAACTTATACTCCCAAAGCAAGATATTGCCCTGTTTATTGATAAAGGCAATACCATAGACTATATTCCACAGCTTACTGTAATCGATGGTAAAGTACAAGGTTCTATAAGCAAAACAAGCTTTCGTACGAATGTAGAATCAAAATATGGCAAACAAAATATTATGATGGATATTGATTTGTCGGACAGTTTACCAATAATTTCAGCAAAAGTTTATGGCAATATTATAGCAGAGTCATTTAAGGATTTGAAAATAGATACGCTAGAAATAGATTGCAAATTTACAGGAAACAATATAGATAATTTAATTGCAGATGCCAATCTAGTATTAAAAGGTGTAAAAATGGACACCTTAAAATATAAAGAAGTAAATATGCAAATTGATATAGAAAACCAAAACTACAAAATAGACATTGCATCTATTGATAATAAAGCACGCCTTAAGCTCAATTCTACAGGAATTATAAATGATAGTATTATTAATTCTCAAACAAATCTAATTGTCGATAATATCAATTTTAAAGAAAATGGCATTTTCGAATCACCCATAAATCTAAAGTTTGGTTCTCAAATAAATCTAAATTTTAATTTTAATAATTATAATACATACCTTGACGCTGATATATGGGATATTACTACTACTGACAGTATGGGCACTAATTATATAGAAGAACTTAATATTGATATTAATTACAATAATAAATACTCTAAATTTAACCTAATTAGTGATAATAATATGATTAAGGCTGTTGTTCACGGGAGTTTAGATACATTAATAAATAATATGGAGCAATTTGTAAATATTTTGGTCCTAGAGGATGAATCTATACATGATTCCATCTTTATTCCCAACTTCAACATTAAGGCAGACATAAATAAACCCTATGATATTTTCGGAGATGAAATATCAAAAGATTGGCCGCAATTCTCAAAAATTTTATTTAGTATAGATTATGAAGATACTAGAAGCAAAAGCATTAAAATAGACCTATTTATGCCTGACCTAATATATCTTAATAGTCGCCTTGATAGTGCCACTATAAATGTGGTAGGTGATAGAAACGAATTGAGTTATTATTTAGAATCTAATATTCAATTAGACTC
>JAOZSY010000142.1:5179-6794 GCA_029939445.1 Bacteroidales bacterium | reverse complement strand
CCATAGCCTGCTGATAGCGTAACACTTCCTCCATCACAAAATGAAGTGTCATTACCTAAGCTTACTTCTGGATTTTCATTTACAATTAAGTTTTTATTATTACTTAATATAATATTACACATATTAGAAACAACCACATGATATAAACCAGCATCCGAAAGTACAACAGAAGGTAAATTATAAAGCTCTGACTGAGCTCCTACAATAGCTGTAGATCCTTTATACCATTGATAAGTTAAAGGACCAGAACCACCACTTGCAACTTCAAAGGTCATACCTTCATTCTCACAACGAGAAGAGTCGCTACTTTGAGTATTAATACTTACCAATTCATTAACTGAAAGGTCTATATCAGCAGTTTGATCACTACCACAATCATTTGTTGCAACAGCATGATATATTGCAGCATCATTTATACTTATATATGGTAGATTATAGCTTGAGCTAACACCACCACTAATAATATTAGATGATTTATACCATTGATATGTAATAGGCTCAGTGCCTGTTACTCCCACCTGCAACATCGTACTTAATCCTTCACAAATAGTGGTATCTACCGACTGCGAAACAAGTGTTGGTGACACTTTAACACTAAGCGTTTTATCAGATGAAATATCACTTCCACAAGAATTGATAACCTCACAGAAATAATCACTTGCATCTGTATCAGCAATTAGTGGGATGCTATAAGAATTTGCATTAGCACCCGATATCGAACCATTACTATTGTACCATTGATAAGATAATGGTGCTGTACCTTCAGTTGTTATATTAAATAAAGCTTGAGTTCCTTCACACTGATTTAAATCACTTGATTGACTTAAAATGCTCGGAGAAGTATTTACAACTATATCTACACTATTGGATGTTATATCACCACATGAATTTGTTATTTTCACATGATAATAGGTAGAATCAGTAGTGGTAGCTTGACTTACTAAATACATGGCACTATTAGCATTACTAATGGCACTATTTGTTTTATACCATTGATATGTTAATGGACCTGTACCTATTACACCAACATTAAGTTGAGTAGAATTACCATCACATACAGTTGCATTATTTGGTTGCGCTGTAATAGAAGGACTTTGATTTACCGTTAAGCTCATTAAGTTTGACTGTGCCGAATTACAATTATTAGATGCAATTACATAATAATCTGCCACATCAGAGGTATCTACATTACTAAGTAATAATAGATTATTTCCTGCACTGCTTAATGATGTATTGTCTTTATACCATTGATAACTTATTGGACTTGTTCCATCTGCACTTATACTAAATGAAACTCCATCGCCATCACATTTTACTGCTGAGGCAGTTTGTGAATCAAGGCTTACTCCTGTATTTACAGTAAGCTGTGCATTATTAGAATTTTCATTTCCACAAATATTACTTGCCTTCACATAATATGATCCTATATCAGCAGTATCTGCTTGAGATATCATATATGATGCATTTGTAGCACCTGTAATAGCACCATTATCGCCATACCATTGATATGTAATTGGAGAAGTACCTTCAGAACTTACATTAAATACTACACTTAAATCCTCACATACAGTTGCATTATTTGGTTGCGCTGTAATAGAAGGACTTTGATTTACCG
>JAOZSY010000142.1:0-5079 GCA_029939445.1 Bacteroidales bacterium | reverse complement strand
GCCATACCATTGATATGTAATTGGAGAAGTACCTTCAGAACTTACATTAAATACTGCACTTAAGTTTTCACAAACGGTAGAGGAAGCCGGTGCATTAACAATATTTGGAGCTTGATTTACTCCTAAAATAATATTATTAGAATATGAGCTAGAACAAATATTTGTTGCAATACTATAATAAGCACCTTCATCAGCAGTATCCAAAGAAGCAATATTATAACTATTATTGACTTCGCCAGCAATAGCTCCATCTTCATTATACCATTGATAAGTTATTGGGTTTGTACCTGTTGTAGTTATGCTAAATGAAGGACTTGTTCCTTCACAAAAAGTTTGAGAATTTGATTGTGCAGTAATATTTACATTTGTATTTACTGTTAAAGCAATTGTATTAGAAGAAATATTTCCACATAAATTAGTTATTTTACAATAATAATTTGCATCATCATTTGTTGTTATTGGTGATATTAATAATGACGAAGCTGTTGCTCCACTAATTTGCGAACCACCTTTATACCATTGGTAATTTAAAGTAGCAGTTCCATTAGCTTGCACATCAAACATAGAACTTTGATTTTCGCATTTAATAGCATCTGAAGGCTGAGATATTATGCTTGGCACAGTATTAATAGTTAATGGTATTGGATTAGAATTTTCACTACCACATGTATTAGTAATTATACAATAATAATTCCCAGCATCGCCTGTTCCTGTGCTACTAATATCGTAAGTATTATTTGTAGCCAAAGCAATACTTCCACTTGCATCATACCATTGATAAGATAATGGAGCAGTGCCATTGGCTGTAGTACTAAAATTGGCAGGAGTACCCTCGCAAATCTCAATTGTAGATGTTTGTGAACTTATACTTGGTGCCTCATCTACAGTAAGTACAATACCTGTACTTGCTACTGGTGTAGAAGTACAACCATTGCTAACTTTACAATAATATGTACTTGCATCAGAAGTAGATACCGTATTAATTGTATATGAATTATTAGTTGCTCCAACAATTGGATTAGCTCCCTCATACCATTGGTATGTTAAAGGTGCGGTTCCGGTCGAAGATATATACATAGTAATACTCTGATTTTCACAAACAGTTTGCGAAGAAGATTGTGACGTTATTTCTGGCTTTTCATTTACAGTTAGTACTGAAATATTTGTTGAATCAGTACCACACATATTAGTAGCCTTACATAAATAAAGCCCTGCATTAGAAGTATCACTATTGGTAATATTATAACTCAAAGAATTGGCAGCAACAATAGTATCTCCACCATGAAACCATTGGTATGTCATAGGTGATGTACCTTGACTAGTTGTTGTTGAATACGTATAGGAAGCATCTTCACATATATCGTCAACAGAAGATATTGATGTTAATGTAGGTGCGTAATTTACTCCTAATATTGCTCCTGTAGATTGAGCTACTCCACAAGTATTTGTAGCAACCATATAATAGTTTGAAGCATCATTTGCTGAAATAGAGTTTATAGAATATGTTGAAGTATTAGATACACTAAGCCCTTGAGCTACTAATCTAATATTTGGGCGCTTTGTACTAGCTATACCATTTCCAGGACTTGTACAAACAGTATTATTATCTGCTTTATAATACAAACTTGAATTAAATGCTGTATTTGATTGATTTACTGTAGCATTACCACTTTGAATCCATGAAGAGTTATTACTACAAATTTCTATTACTATATTAGAAGAACCATCCCAATTAAAAGCATTAATAAATCCAAAATTATTCCATCCAGCAGTAGGCTGATATGAAGCTACAGAATAAACAGATGTCAAACCTGTTTCCCAGCTTGTACTAAATGATGTAGTATTTGTAGGACCAATTTTTATCTCGAAATTAGATAATGATGGGCATGCATTTAATGCAAACACATCAAAGCCTAAAGTTGTAATATCTCCAGCAACGATATCCATTGCTGTTAGTTCTGATGCCAAAATCAAAAACTGATGTTTGGCTCCATGATAGTAATTAGCGAAAGGTGAAGGATAAGCATTAGCAGTATTCCTCACAGAATCATCCCCTATTTCAAAAGGTTGGGCACTTGAGTTACCACCGGAGCTCTGAAGAGAGCTATTTGTATTATACCATTGATATTCAATTGGAGCAGTACCTTCTGCCTCTGAACTAAATGTAACACTTGACCCAAAGCATTCATTTGTTGATTGTGGAGAGCTAATAATAGTTGGAGAAACCATAGCTGATAAATTAACGGTATCAGTACTAATTGTTCCAAATGCATTACTAATAATACAATTATACTCTCCAGTATCAGATAATGCTATATTATTATTATTAAGAATATAATTTGTAGCCCCTGCAATATTGTTTCCATCTTTTTGCCATTGATATTGTGCTTCTACTGAAGCATGGGCAGCAAAACTACTACTAAACCCAACACATACACTTTCATCTGATGGTTGAATATCGATAAATCTTGAGGAAATTTGCACCTCAAATGCTCCAACATCTATTGTATCAGATACAAGTCTATTATTTCCTGCAAAATCTTGAGCAGTCATAGATGTAGTATTTATTCCCTTATTAAGTAATGGTGAATTTGTTGAAATATCCCAATCTGATTCTGAACCATCATATGTCCAACCAACTCCTAATGTTGGATTAATAAATTGAGGATCAAGATTATAAATATCTTGAGTTAATGCTAGATTATAATATCCACCACCTATTTTACTAATTCCATATTGAAAATCGCTATTATAAATCATTGAACTATTTGAATTAGATAGCATTATCTGAGTTCCGTAAGTACTAGATGTTCGCCATTGATAATTACCCCAGAATATGGAATTTTTTATAATAATCTCACTACTACTTACATATAATCCTCCATAATTTCTTGCTTTATTATTTACAATTGTATTATTATAAAAGTTGGTATTACAGTCATATACATAAATTCCTCCACCATAATAGCCCGCGTTATTATTGCTAACTATATTATTATTAAATACTATATTAGAACTTTCTATATATAAAGCTCCTCCATACCTATTTGCCATATTATTGTTAAAAATACAATTCTGAATAGAAATATCGGGAGTATTATAAATATTAAAAACTGCTCCATTTTTTAAACTAGAACTTGATGGATTTCCAGTTTTTGCATAAGAAAAACTACAGTATGAAAATATTGATGAATCATTTATAGACGGTAAAATACTACTAAAATTAATACCATTCCATCCGCCTGCAGTTATTGTTGAATCGGAAAATCCTGTTGTGTCATTTGATATAAATCTAATATTATCATCTGCTGTTCCCTGTGCAACTATTGACCCTTCAACATTAATCTCATAATGATCCATAAATAGAATAATTGTACCTGCTTTTATGGTTAATTTTTTGGTACTTTGAATTGTTACGTCACAAGTAATTTTTATGGTATCCGCTTCCCATTGTGTATCGTCTGATATAGTACAAGGAGACACTATAGACTCCATATTTTCGATGGCTCCAATATCTATTCTACCGTTATATATTCTTGTATTATTATTATAATCTATACTTGGTAAATCTAAATTATCGCTATTAGAATATCCTCTATTTATTATCGCTGAGCCTGTAGCTAATGCCCAATTAGCATTTATGCCATCAAAATTTACTCCTACATCCGCTGACGGTGTTTCAAAACTTGGATCAATATCTACATTATCTACATAAACTCCGTTATAATTAATTCCCGCCCCATTACCTCGGAACAATAATATATCTCCCTCAATATCATTATTATAAAATTTAGGATCACCGGCTATACTATTAATATATATTTGAACAGATATTCCGCCAGGTATTTCATTTCCATAAATAATATTATTTCTTAAATTAGCATCAGCATTTGCATTAAAATAAATTCCACCTGCATATGTTGCATTTGTAGAAACATTATTAACAATAGTATTATTATAAATATCAGGCTTGATATTTTCAATAAATAAACCTCCTGTTCGTTCTCCTATATTATTTACAATAATATTATTTGAGAAATGAGTCTCTCTGCTACTAGCATAACCTAAATAAACAGCGCCGTCTGTTGTTGTATTATTAGCTATAATATTATTATCATAATATCCTCCTGAACCAAAAGAATTAAAAGCATAACCATCTGTTACTGTATTATTATACATCTTATTACTCTTAAAATTATAGGTAGTATATGCCGAAAACACAATACTTCTATTTCCAGTATTATTTTTAAAAATATTGTTTCTAATTTCGGAATTATTGCACGAACTTAAACTAATTCCAGCAGCATTTCCATAACTTCCTGTAGCTTCATTATTTTCAAACAAACAATTACTGACTCTCAATTCATAATTAGATTTTGAGGAAATTGCTCCCCCAGCTAAATAACTATCTGTAGGAACCCTTTTTGCATACTCGAATCTACAATAATCAAAAATAGATGAATCGTTTCTATATGAGACAGGGGCATCAATTTGGACTCCATCCCATCCTGCTGTAGTATTTACTGAAGTAAATAAAATCGTATCACCTTCTAAACCTTTAGCTACTAAAGCACCCTTTACTTCAATTTTATAATGTCCGTTAAATAGTACTTTTGTTCCAGGCACTATGGTAACAGTTACTTGGTCTGAAATTAACACATCACAATCTATACTAATAGTATTTGCATCCCATACTTGATCACTACTTATTGTTCCGCATACTGCTAATGTAGATTTATCTTCATAAGCTCCCATATCTATATTAGAGCTAAAATTTCTATTCTTTCCAATTAAATCTTTACTTGGAAGATTTAATCCTGTAGTTACTGCCCCACCTGCATCAATTGCAGGAGAACCTACTTCCAATATGTAATTAAAATCCGATATTTCTTGACTTCTACCTGCTATATTTGATGGATTCTTGAAATTAGGATCACTGGATATATTACCAGTACCAGTATAACCACCTTCCAAACAAGAGTATGTAACACCCAATCCTGCTATTGAGAAATTATCAGTAGCATCATGGCTTCCAACATTGTCTTGATTTGAGTATATTATATTATTTTTAAATTCAGG
>JAOZSY010000380.1 GCA_029939445.1 Bacteroidales bacterium | reverse complement strand
TATGTCAGTATTAGTATATTTAGAAAACTGGGATGGAAAGTTCAAGAGCGTAAGCCACGAACTTCTTTCGTACGGAAATAAGATAGCTCAGGATATGGGCGTTAAAATGAATGCTATTTCATTGGGCAATATTGCTGATGATGAATTAGAATCATTAAATAAATTTGGAGCGGAGAAAATCTTTGCTGCTAAGAATGGATTTGATAATGTAGATAGCGCTACATACTCAGAGGCAATTTGTAAAATTGCTGACGAAAATGGCGCTACTGTTGTTATTCTTTCGCAGGATAATGTTGGTAATGCATTGGCTGGTCGTATTGCTGCTAGCTTAAAAGCAGGTTATGTATCAGCGGTTACCGCTTTGCCAATAAGTTACGATCCATTTGTAATTAAAAAGAAAATTTATACCAATAAGGTATTTGGTCATGTGAAAATTAATTCTGAAAAGAAGGTTCTTACATTAGCTAAAAATACTTTTGGAATAACTGAAGGTGCTAGCGGAACTGTTGAAAATATAGATATTACAACAGCAGCAGCTAAAACTAAGGTAGAAAGTGTTGATAAAGTAATGGGTAAGTTATTACTTACTGATGCTGAATTGGTTGTTTCGGCAGGTAGAGGTCTTAAAGGTCCTGAAAACTGGGGTATGATTGAAGAATTAGCGGAGGTGCTAGGTGCCGCTACTGGTTGTTCTCGTCCTGTTAGTGATGATGGTTGGAGACCTCATACTGAGCATATTGGTCAAACGGGTAAAGTAATAGCTCCTAATTTATATATTGCTGTTGGTATTTCTGGTGCTATTCAGCATATTGGTGGTATTGGCTCTGCAAAATGTATAGTTGCAATTAATAAAGATCCTGATGCTCCAATATTTGAAGCTGCAGATTATGGTATTGTTGGCGATGCTTTTAAAGTAGTGCCAGAACTTATTAAAGCTGCCAAACAAGCTTAAGCTTAGTAGAAAATTATAGAATAAAAAAAGGTCATATTTCTTAGAAATATGACCTTTTTACTGTTTAGGTTTTTTTATTTTGGCTTTGCCAATTCTGTTTGTTCAGCTACAGGGTTAATTGCATCTTTATTTAACTTAAGACGACCTTGACCTTCAACTTCTATTATGACTGTTGTGTCTTTCATCTCAATAACTTTACCATGAATTCCTCCGATAGTAACAATTTTGTCCCCTTTTGAAATAGCTTCTCTGAATTTCTTAGTTTCTTTAGCCTTCTTTTGTTGTGGGCGAATAAAGAAAAAATAGAAAACTCCAATTAAAGCAACCATCATTATCATTCCTGAGTATGGGTCGCTACCGTCGCCGCCTGCTGGGGACATTAAAAAAATACTTAATAAGTTCATTGTATTGTAAATTTAATAATTAATATTCATTTATAGTTCATCGGCACTTTGTACCATTGCTTTTATATTTAATGTAATAACATTAGGTTGTGTATTCGCTAATACGGTTGCTGTTTTATGATTAAATCCTTGACGCATAAAGCTGTCAAAAGTGATTTCTACAAAGTTAGACTCGCCAGGCTTAATGGCTTTCTTTGGAAAACGAGATACTGTACAGCCGCAGGTTGTTTTCACTTGATTGATTATCAAATCTGAACCACCAACATTTTTAAATTTGAATTTATATGCAACTTTTACTCCTTCAATTACATTTCCGAAATCGTATTCTGTAGTTTTAAACTCAAATATAGGTAATGATGATTCATCACCACTTTTATCAGCAGAAATAGGATTATTAATCAAGTCAGCAGAAAGATTATCATTCGACTTGCCATTATTACAAGAGCTAAAAGCCAGTATAACAACAGTAATTATTAAAAAATAGATTTCTTTAATCATAAAACTCAAATTATTATTAATCTTCCGCAAATGTACATTAATTTTTTTTCGCTTATTTTATAAAAGTGAAAAATAAATAAATGGGAATTCAGCATATCAATAAATATATTGCAGATTTAATAGAGCAATATATTTATTGCCCAATATGCCTAAATGTACATTAATTTTTTTTCGCTTATTTTATAAAAGTGAAAAATAAATAAATG
>JAOZSY010000019.1:6992-22061 GCA_029939445.1 Bacteroidales bacterium | reverse complement strand
CGACAGCCTTCCAAGCTGTAGGTGGCCGGTTCGAGCCCGGTTTCCCGCTCTTTTTAAAAGCTATTGTAGCTCAGGGGTAGAGCACTTCCTTGGTAAGGAAGAGGTCGCGAGTTCAAATCTCGCTAATAGCTCTATTAATTATTAAAAGATTTTTTAATTTAACTTAAATATTATTAAAGATGGCTAAAGAACATTTTGACCGGTCGAAACCACACGTTAACATCGGTACTATTGGTCACGTTGACCACGGTAAGACAACTTTGACTGCTGCTATTACTACTTGTTTAGCAGCAAAAGGATTATCAGAAGTAAAGGATTTCTCTTCTATTGATAATGCTCCAGAGGAAAAAGAAAGAGGTATTACTATTAATACTGCTCACGTAGAGTACACAACTGAAAACCGTCACTACGCACACGTTGACTGTCCAGGTCACGCGGATTATGTGAAGAACATGGTTACAGGTGCTGCCCAGATGGACGGTGCTATTCTTGTTGTTGCTGCAACTGATGGCCCTATGCCTCAGACTCGCGAGCATATCTTATTAGGACGCCAAGTAGGTATTCCTCGTCTTGTTGTATTCATGAATAAAGTGGATATGGTTGATGACGAAGAACTTCTTGAATTAGTAGACATGGAGATTCGTGAATTGTTAGACTTCTACGAGTATGATGGTGATAACACTCCTGTTATTCAAGGTTCTGCTTTAGGTGGTTTAAATAGTGAGCCTAAATGGACTGAGAAAATCTACGAATTGATGGATGCTGTTGACTCATGGATTGAGATTCCTCCTCGTGATATGGATAAAGATTTCTTAATGCCTGTTGAAGATATATTCACTATTACTGGTCGTGGTACTGTTGCCACTGGTAGAATAGAAACTGGTGTAATTAATACAGGTGATCCTGTTGATATTATTGGTATGGGTGCTGAGAAGTTAACTTCTACTATTACTGGTGTTGAGATGTTTCGCAAGATCTTAGATCGTGGTGAAGCTGGTGATAATGTTGGTCTTTTATTACGTGGTGTAGACAAGAAAGAAATTAAGCGTGGTATGGTGATTGCAAAACAAGGTTCTGTAACTCCACATGCTAAGTTTAAAGCTGAGGTTTATATCCTTAAAAAAGAAGAGGGTGGACGTCATACTCCATTCCATAATAACTATCGTCCTCAGTTTTATTTTAGAACAACAGACGTTACAGGTACAATTACTCTTCCAGAAGGAGTAGAGATGGTTATGCCTGGTGATAACTTGACAATTGAGACAATTTTACATAGTGAGATTGCTATGAATAAAGGTCTTCGTTTCGCTATCCGTGAGGGTGGTCGTACCGTTGGTGCTGGTCAAGTTACTGAATTATTAGACGATTAATCAAGCAGATTATTTAAGTTAAGTTAGCTTAAAGGTGTCTCTCATTTGAGAGATACCTTTTGAGCTATATTACTTCGATATAATAGGGGTGTAGCTCAGTTGGCTAGAGCTCTGGTCTCCAAAACCAGGAGTCGTGGGTTCGAATCCTACCACCCCTGCTTATAACAATTTAAAGCAGTTATGGCTAAAGTTGTAAATTATATAAAAGAAAGTTATGATGAGTTAGTGAATAAGGTAAGTTGGCCTACATGGGCTGAATTACAAAATAGTGCTATCGTCGTATCCATTGCTTCCCTGATCATCTCTTTAGTGGTGTTCTTGATGGATTTGATGTTTAAAAATGGCCTAGAAATATTCTATAACTTATTTTAATTAATAATTCCTATTCAATTTAAGGTTTTTAAATTGTGGGTAAAATGTTAACTATGGGTAGCAACGAAAAGAAATGGTATGTAGTACGTGCCATTGGTGGTAAAGAATTGAAAGTAAAAGAGTATATGGAGCGAGAAATTTCTACGCTTGGATACGAAAAGTACATTTCAAGTATTCTTGTGCCAACAGAAAAAGTATTTCAAATTCGTAATGGTAAGAAAATTACTAAGGAAAGAAACTATTTTCCAGGGTATGTTCTTATTGAAGCTGTCTTAATTGGCGAAATTCCTCACATGATAAAAGCCATTCCTAATGTTATTGGTTTTCTAGGTGCAGAGAAAGGCGGTGAGCCGGCTCCTTTGCGTCAAGCAGAAATCAATCGTATATTAGGTAAAGTTGATGAGCTTTCTGAACAAGGAGAGTTTGTTAATATACCTTTCGTAATTGGTGAATCGGTAAAAGTGATTGATGGTCCTTTCAATAGCTTCTCAGGTGTAATCGAAGAGATTAATGAGGAGAAAAAGAAACTGAAAGTGATGGTTAAGATCTTTGGTCGTAAAACACCTCTTGAGTTAGGTTTTATGCAAGTTGAAAAAGAATAGTTTTTGCCTTCGCTCAAAATGGGCGGATGTAAATAAATTGTATTACATATTTAAATTTATTGAAAATGGCAAAGGAAGTAAGTGGATTAATTAAGCTTCAAATTAAAGGAGGCGCTGCTAATCCCTCGCCACCGGTAGGACCTGCATTAGGTGCTAAAGGTGTAAACATTATGGATTTTTGCAAGCAGTTTAACGCTAGAACACAAGACCAAGCAGGTAAGGTGTTACCAGTAATTATTACTGTTTTTGCAGATAAGTCTTTCGAGTTTATCGTTAAGACTCCTCCTGTTGCTGTTCAATTATTAGAGATGGCCAAATTAAAAAGTGGATCTGGAGAACCTAACCGTTTGAAAGTCGCTTCTTTAACTTGGGATCAAGTTCGCATTATTGCTGAGGCAAAAATGGTGGATTTGAACGCCTTTAAGGTTGAATCAGCTATGCGTATGGTAGCAGGTACTGCTAGAAGTATGGGAATTACTATAAAAGGTGCTTTCCCAGAAGCTAAGTAATCATTATTAAACATTTTAAATTAGTGAAATGGCTAAATTAACGAAAAAACGTAAAAAAGTTTTGGACCTCGTAGATCCTGACAAAGCCTATACACTTTCTGAAGCATTAGAACTAGTAAAGAGTATCTCTACTACAAGTTTTGACGCATCTGTTGATCTAGATATCCGTTTGGGAGTAGATCCACGTAAAGCCAATGAAATGGTTCGTGGTTCTGTAACTCTACCTCATGGTACTGGAAAAACTAAGAAAGTATTAGTACTTTGTACTCCGGATAAAGAAGAGGAAGCCAAAGCGGCAGGAGCTGATTATGTCGGTTTGGATGAGTACATCCAGAAGATAAAAGGCGGTTGGACTGATGTCGATGTCGTTATTACCATGCCAAGTGTTATGCCCAAAGTTGGTGCATTAGGAAGAATCTTAGGACCTCGCGGTCTTATGCCTAACCCTAAGACCGGTACAGTAACTATGGATATTGCGGGAGCAGTAAACTTAGTGAAAGCTGGTAAAATTGACTTTAAGGTTGACAAACATGGTATTATTCACACCGCAGTTGGTCGAGTGTCTTTTTCTGCTGAGAAATTAGTAGAGAATGCTGCAGAATTGTTGAACTTAATCAACAAGATGAAACCAGCAAGTTCAAAAGGAACGTACATGAAATCAGTTTATGTGTCTAGTACTATGAGCATGGGTGTGAAAATCGATACCAAGAAATTCGCTTAATCACTCAATTTATTAACCTTTTAGCATATCTCATATGAGAAAAGAAGACAAAATACAACAAATAGAAACTCTAGTTAAGCAATTGACAGATAACAGTATGTTCTATTTAGCCGATATTAGCGGTTTAAATGCAGAACAAACTAGTATCTTACGTCGTACTTGCTTCAAACAAGGAGTTCAACTATCGGTTGTAAAAAACACATTGCTAAAAATAGCAATGGAAAAAGTTGAAAAGGACTTTGATGAGCTATATGATGTATTGAAAGGTAATACGGCACTAATGTTCACTGAAACTGGTAACGTACCAGCTAAATTGATTCAAGATTATACAAAAAAGCATAAAACCGATAAACCAGCGTTTAAAGGTGCTTATATTGAGGAAACAACTTATGTTGGATCTGACAATCTTGAATTCCTAGCTAGTATCAAATCAAAAGATGAACTTATTGGTGATATTATCGGATTACTACAATCTCCAGCTAAAAATGTTATTTCTGCTCTTAAATCGGGTGGAGGAACAATTGCTGGTATCGTAAAAACTTTATCGGAACGTCCGGAATAAATTTTTAGAATTAAAATTATTATTAAAAACCGTTCTATTAATAGAACATAAATATAAATTACAATGGCAGATTTAAAAGATTTTGCAGAGCAACTAGTAAACTTGACTGTTAAAGAAGTTAATGAGTTAGCTACAATTTTAAAAGACGAATATGGTATTGAGCCAGCTGCTGCTGCAGTAGCTGCAGCAGGTCCAGCTGCTGATGGAGCTGAGGCTGCTGAAGAGCAAACTGAATTCGATGTTATCTTGAAAGAAGCTGGTGCTTCTAAATTGAAAGTAGTTAAGTTAGTGAAAGAGCTTACAAGCCTTGGTCTTAAAGAGGCTAAAGGTTTAGTTGATAGCGCTCCAGCTCCTATTAAGGAAGGTGTAGCTAAAGATGAGGCTGATGCACTTAAAACTCAACTTGAAGAGGCAGGCGCTGTAGTTGAAATTAAGTAAGAATATTATTCTACAAAGTGAAGACCTTACTCCATTAATTTGGGGCTAAGGTCTTTACCTGTATAAATACCTAGGGTATTTTTTGTCCTATGAATAGTTAGCTAATTTACTGACTATGAGTAGGAAGTTGTTTTTTTCACTTGCTAAAACCGTGTATCTTGACTTCAATTAATAAAAATAAAAGAATAAATTTTGCATCTGCACCTAAGCATATAGATTATCCTGATTTCTTGGATATTCAGTTGAAATCATTCCAAAACTTTTTTCAACTAGAAACCACTCCAGAAAGTCGTGAAAACGAAGGCCTTTATAAGGTTTTTGCCGATAATTTCCCAATTACAGATGCTAGAAATAATTTCGTTTTAGAGTTTTTAGATTATTTTATTGATCCTCCACGTTATTCTATCGAAGAATGCTTGGATAGAGGGTTAACTTATAGTGTACCTCTTAAAGCGAAATTGAAGCTGTATTGTACAGACCCAGAGCATGAGGATTTCGAAACTCAAATCCAAGACGTTTACTTAGGATCAATTCCATATATGACACCAAAAGGTACTTTTGTTGTTAATGGTGCTGAACGTGTTGTTGTATCTCAACTTCACCGTAGCCCAGGAGTTTTCTTTGGTACATCTCGACATGCTAACGGTACTAAACTTTATAGTGCACGTGTTATTCCTTTCAAAGGATCGTGGATCGAATTTGCAACAGACATTAATAATGTGATGTATGCTTATATCGATCGTAAAAAGAAATTACCTGTTACTACTCTACTTAGAGCTATTGGCTATCACAGCGATAAAGATATTCTTGAAATATTTGGATTAGCTGATGAAATAAAAGTTAGTAAGGCAGGACTAAAGCGTGTACTTGGTCGTAGATTAGCGGCAAAAGTATTACGTACATGGATTGAAGATTTTGTTGATGAAGATACTGGAGAGGTTGTTTCTATTGAACGTACAGAAGTTATTGTTGATAGAGAAACAATTCTAGAAAAAGACCATATTCAAGAAATTGTAGATGCTGGTGTTAAGACAGTTATTCTTCATAAAGAAGATAGCGCTGCTAGCGATTTCTCTATTATCTTTAATACTTTACAAAAAGACACATCAAACTCTGAAAAAGAGGCTGTTGAATATATCTACCGTCAACTTAGAAATGCTGAGCCGCCAGATGAAGAAACAGCACGTGGCATTATCAATAACCTTTTCTTCTCAGAAAAGCGTTATGACCTTGGTGATGTAGGTCGTTTTAAAATAAATAAAAAGTTAGGACTTAATGTTGATGATAAGATTAGAGTTCTTACAAACGAAGATATAATTATGATTATTAAGCATCTTATTCGCTTAATTAATTCAAAAACAGAGGTTGATGATATTGACCACTTAAGTAATCGTCGTATCCGTACTGTTGGTGAGCAATTGCAAAATCAATTTAGTGTTGGACTTACTCGTATGGCACGTACTATTCGTGAGCGTATGAATGTTAGAGATAATGAAGTGTTTACTCCAATTGAGTTGATAAATGCTAAAACTCTTTCTTCGGTTATAAACTCTTTCTTTGGTACAAATCAGTTATCGCAGTTTATGGATCAAACGAATCCACTTTCTGAAATAACTCACAAACGAAGAATTTCTGCTCTTGGACCTGGTGGTTTATCGCGTGAGCGTGCTGGATTTGAGGTTAGAGATGTTCACTTTACTCATTATGGTCGCCTTTGTACTATTGAGACTCCCGAGGGACCAAATATTGGTCTTATTTCTTCATTAAGTGTATTTGCTCAGGTGAATCCTTTGGGTTTCTTGGAAACTCCTTATATGAAAGTAGAAGAAGGAAAAGTACAACTACAAGACGCTCCTATTTTCTTAACAGCAGATGAGGAAGAAGAGTATTTGATTACACATAGTAAACAACCATTTGATAAAGACAGTGGAGAATTAATTAATGATCGTATTAAAGTGCGTGAAATGGCTGATTATCCTATTGTTGATAAGACTAATGTTCAATTGATGGATGTTGCATCCAATCAGATTGCTTCTATTGCTGCATCTCTTATTCCTTTCTTGGAGCATGATGATGCCAACCGTGCTTTGATGGGTTCAAACATGATGCGTCAAGCAGTTCCGTTACTTAAACCTCAGGCTCCAATTGTGGGTACAGGTCTTGAAGAACAAACTGCTTTCGATTCTAGAACAAACGTTATTGCTGAATCTGATGGTGTAATTGAATATGTTGATGCTCGTCGTATTGTTGTTAATTATGACAGAACAGATGAGCAGAAACTAATTAGTTTCGAAGAAGATTCTAAAGAGTATAAATTGGTAAAGTTTAAGAAAACTAACCAAAGTACTTCTATAAATATTAAGCCTACTGTTCGTTTAGGACAAAAGGTGAAAAAAGGCGATATCCTAACTGAAGGTTATGGAACTGAAAAAGGCGAATTAGCATTAGGTCGTAATCTTAAAGTGGCATTTATGCCTTGGAAAGGTTATAACTTTGAGGATGCTATCGTAATTTCAGAGGATGTTGTTAGAGATGATATTTATACTTCTATACATATAGATGAATATACTTTAGAGGTTCGTGATACTAAACGAGGTATTGAAGAGCTGACAAATGATATTCCTAATGTTTCTACTGAAGCAACAAAAGACTTAGACGAAAATGGTCTTATTCGTATTGGTGCTGAAGTTAAAGAAGGTGATATCCTTATCGGAAAAATTACTCCTAAAGGAGAAACCGATCCAACTCCTGAAGAAAAATTACTAAGAGCTATTTTTGGTGATAAAGCAGGTGATGTTAAAGATGCTTCATTAAAAGCGTCTCCATCATTACGTGGTGTTGTTGTTGATAAGAAATTATTTGCAAGAGCAGTAAAAGACCGCCGCTCTAAGAGTAAAGATAATGAAGAGTTAGAGGTATTAAAGAATATTTTTGATGAAAAAACAGCTAAGCTTAAGGCTAAGTTGATTAATAAAATCATGGTATTAGTTAATGGTAAAACTTCTCAAGGAGTATTTAATAACTTTAAGGAAGTTATTATTCCTAAGAAAACTAAGTTTACTTTAAAGGCATTAACTGCCGTTGAGGATTATATTAATATTAATCCTAATAAGTGGACAACTGATAAAAACAAAAATGCTTTAATCGGAAGGCTTATTTCTAATTATACTGCTAAATATAAAGAATATTTAGGTGAGTTTAATCGCCAAAAATTTGTTATAACAGTAGGAGATGAGTTGCCAGCAGGTATCGTTAAATTAGCAAAAGTTTATATTGCTAAGAAACGTAAGTTGAAAGTTGGTGATAAGATGGCAGGTCGTCACGGTAATAAGGGTATTGTTGCTCGTATTGTCCATAAAGAGGATATGCCTTTCTTAGCTGATGGTACAGCTGTTGATATTGTACTTAACCCACTAGGTGTACCTTCGCGTATGAACTTGGGTCAAATATATGAAACAGTACTTGCTTGGGCAGGAAAAGAGCTAGGAAAGAAATTTGCTACACCTATTTTTGATGGAGCTACTCTTGACCAAATTAATGGTTATATGAAAGAGGCTGGCTTACCAGAAAATGGTAAAGTTCGTTTATATGATGGTGGTACTGGTCGTAAATTTGATCAATATGCTACTGTAGGAATCATTTATATGATTAAGCTACACCACCTTATTGATGATAAGATGCACGCACGATCTATTGGACCTTATTCACTTATTACTCAACAACCACTTGGTGGTAAAGCACAGTTTGGTGGTCAGCGATTTGGTGAGATGGAGGTTTGGGCTCTTGAGGCATTTGGTGCATCAACAATTTTGCAAGAGGTACTTACAATCAAATCTGATGATGTGGTTGGTAGAGCTAAAGCATATGAAGCTATCGTTAAAGGACAAGCTTTCCCAGAACCAGGTATTCCTGAATCATTCAATGTATTGGTTCACGAACTTACAGGTTTAGGTTTGAATATTTCTTTCGATTAGTTTTGAGTTTTTTTTTATTTTTTGACAATACAATACATAAGATATGGCTTTTAGAAAATATGCTACTGAGAAAAGCAACTTCTCTTCAATAACAATAAGTTTAGCATCTCCTGAACTTATCCTTGAACGCTCTAGCGGTGAGGTATTGAAGCCAGAAACAATCAATTATCGAACTTATAAACCAGAGCGTGATGGTCTGTTTTGTGAAAGGATTTTTGGACCGGTTAAAGATTACGAATGTCACTGTGGAAAATATAAACGTATCCGTTATAAAGGAATCGTTTGTGACCGATGTGGTGTTGAAGTAACAGAAAAGAAAGTTCGTCGTGAGCGTACAGGACACATTAAGCTTGTTGTTCCTGTAGCACACATATGGTTCTTCCGTACTTTACCAAATAAAATGGGTGCGCTTCTTGGTCTTCAAACTAAGAAGTTGGATTCAATTATTTATTATGAGAAATATGTTGTTATTAATCCTGGGATAAAAGCTACAGAAGGTGTCCAATATATGGATTTTCTTTCTGAAGATGAGTATTTCGATATTTTGGATACTCTACCAACGGATAATCAATATTTGGAAGATACAGATCCTAATAAATTTGTCGCTAAAATGGGAGCCGAGGCTGTTCATGACTTATTAAAAGGATTAAAATTAGATGAACTTTCGTATGAGCTTAGAGATAAAGCAAATAACGAAACTTCGCAGCAGCGTAAAGCTGATGCGTTAAAACGTCTTAAGGTTATTGAGGCTTTTAGAGATGCTAATACTCGTATGGAAAATCGTCCTGAGTGGATGATTGTAAAGGTAGTACCTGTTACTCCTCCAGAGTTGCGTCCTCTTGTGCCTCTTGATGGTGGTAGATTTGCTACCTCAGACCTTAATGATTTATATCGTCGTGTTATTATTCGTAATAACCGATTAAAGCGTTTATTGGAGATTAAAGCTCCAGATGTGATTTTGAGAAATGAGAAGCGTATGCTTCAAGAGGCTGTTGATAGTCTTTTTGATAATTCTCGTAAATCTAGCGCAGTAAAATCTGATTCTAATAGAGCTCTTAAATCTTTAAGTGATAGTCTTAAAGGTAAGCAAGGTCGTTTCCGTCAGAACTTACTTGGTAAGCGTGTTGACTATTCTGGTCGTTCGGTTATTGTTGTAGGGCCTGAATTGAAACTTAATGAATGTGGACTTCCAAAAGGAATGGCTTCAGAGTTATTTAAGCCGTTTATTATTAGAAAACTTCTTGAGCGTGGTATTGTTAAGACAGTAAAATCTGCTAAGAAAATTGTAGATAGAAAAGACCCTGTAGTTTGGGATATTTTGGAAAATGTTCTTAAAGGACACCCAGTATTACTTAACCGTGCTCCAACTCTGCACAGATTAGGTATTCAAGCATTCCAACCAAAACTTATTGAAGGAAAAGCAATTCAGCTACACCCACTTGCATGTTCGGCATTTAACGCCGATTTTGATGGTGATCAGATGGCTGTTCACGTACCACTAAGTAATGCTGCGGTACTTGAAGCTCAGGTATTAATGCTTGCTTCTCATAATATACTTAACCCGGCTAATGGTGCTCCAATTGCTGTGCCTTCTCAGGATATGGTTTTGGGTCTTTATTATATGACCAAAGAGAAGAAATCTTTTCCAGAAGATATTGTACGTGGTGAAGGAATGAAATTTTATTCAGCACAAGAGGTGATAATTGCATATAATGAAGATGCTGTTGACCTTCATGCTTCTATTAAAGTAAAATATCCTAACGGCGAAGGAGTAATAGAAACTATTTCTACTACTGTTGGTAGAGTATTATTTAATGAAGTAGTTCCTCAGGAATTTGGTTTTATTAATGAAGTACTTACTAAAAAATCACTACGTGATATTATTGGTTTAATGCTTACTAAAGTTGGTAATAAAAGAGCTGCTGATTTCCTTGATGATATTAAGGATTTAGGATATAGTATGGCTTATTATGGTGGCCTATCATTTAACTTAGGGGATATTATTATTCCTAAAGTTAAAGAATCACTGATTGCAAAAGCAAATGAGGATGTAGATGAGGTTACAAATAACTATGATATGGGTTTCATTACTAATAATGAACGATATAATCAGATTATTGATATTTGGACGCATACAAACTCTAAGTTGACTCAAACATTGATGGATGAGATAACAACTGACCGTCAAGGATTCAACTCAGTATTTATGATGCTTGATTCAGGTGCCCGTGGTTCTAAGGAGCAGATTCGTCAGCTTTCTGGTATGCGTGGTCTGATGGCTAAGCCTCAAAAATCTAGTGCTTCTGGTGCTGAGATTATTGAGAATCCAATTCTTTCTAACTTTAAGGAAGGACTAACAGTACTTGAGTACTTTATTTCTACTCACGGTGCTCGTAAGGGTCTTGCGGATACAGCTCTTAAAACTGCAGATGCGGGTTATTTAACTCGTCGTTTGGTTGATGTAGCACAAGATGTTATTATCTCTGAGCGTGATTGTGGTACTCTAAGAGGTCTTACTGTTACTGCTCTTAAGCGTAACGAAGATATTGTTGAGTCACTTTATGATCGAATTATAGGTAGAACTTGTTTGCATGATATATATAATCCTTTAACTGATGAATTACTTGCTAATTCAGGTGATCAATTAACTGAGGAAATTTCTAGAAAAATTAATGATTCGCCAATAGAATCTATTGAAATTCGTTCGGTACTTACTTGTGAAAGTAAGAAAGGTGTTTGTGCTAAGTGTTATGGTAGAAACCTTGCTACTGGCCGTATGGTTCAGAAAGGTGAAGCTGTAGGTGTTATTGCTGCTCAATCAATTGGTGAGCCAGGTACACAGCTTACGCTTCGTACTTTCCACGTTGGAGGTACAGCTTCTTCAGTTGCGGTTACTTCTTCTATTATTGCAAAAAATGAAGGTCGTATTGAAATGGATGAACTTCGTTTTGTAGACTTTACGGGTAAAGATGGAGATAAATATATGGTAGTAACTGGTCGTTCTGCAGAGATGCGTGTAATTGATGAGAAAACAGGTGTTGTGTTAGCAACCCATCATATTCCTTATGCTTCGAAGTTATACTTTATTGATGGTGACATCCTTAAAAAAGGTGATTTAATTTGTTCATGGGATCCATATCATGCTCAAGTTGTTTCTGATTTTGATGGTACTGTAGAATTTGAGAACATTATTGAAGGTCAAACTTTCCGTACTGAATCAAATGAGCAAACTGGTTATCAAGAGAAAGTAATTATTGAGAATAGATTGAAATCTAAAAACCCAATTATTAAGATAGTTGATAAGAAAGGTAATTTGATTAAACAATATGATATTCCTGTTTATTCAAGAATTGTTGTTGCCGAAGGTGATAAGATAATTGCTGGAGATGTAATCGTTAAGATTCCTCGTGCAGTTGGTAAATCTGGTGATATTACGGGAGGCCTTCCACGTGTTACTGAATTGTTTGAAGCTCGTAATCCTTCAGATCCTGCTATAGTTGCAGAGATTGATGGTGTTGTGTCTTTCGGTTCTAAGTTGAAGCGTGGTAACCGTGAAGTTATTATTACTTCTAAAACTGGAGAGCAAAAGAAATATTTAATTTCTACTGCTAAGCAAATTCTTGCACAGGAAAATGATTATGTAAAATCTGGCACTTCTCTTTCTGAAGGTGCAACGACTCCTGTTAGTATTCTAAATATTAAAGGACCCACAAAGGTTCAGGAGTATATTGTAAATGAGGTTCAAGAAGTTTACCGTTTACAGGGTGTGAAAATTAATGATAAGCACTTTGAGGTTATTGTTCGTCAGATGATGCGTAAGGTTGAAATTGAAGATGCAGGAGATACAAACTTCTTACAGCATGAAGTCATTAATAAGATTGACTTTATGGAGGAGAATGATAATATCTACGGTAAGAATGTAATTGTTGATCCAGGAGATTCTGAGAATCTTAAAGCTGGGCAAATTATAAGTACTCGAGCATTACGTGACGAAAACTCTAGCCTTAAGCGTAGAGATATGAAACTTGCTGAATGTCGTGATGCTAAGGCAGCAACTGCTAAGCAGATACTACAAGGTATTACAAAGGCTTCATTACAGACTAAGAGCTTTAT
The DNA here is from genome assembly GCA_029939445.1 of Bacteroidales bacterium. GTDB lineage: Bacteria > Bacteroidota > Bacteroidia > Bacteroidales > UBA1556 > UBA6267. Next base: position 9,400 of record JAOZSY010000019.1, on the reverse strand, counting down.
TTCTGCGGCATCGTTCCAGGAAACTACTAAGGTGCTTACTGATGCAGCATTGAGTGCTAAGCGCGATGGACTTGAAGGTCTTAAGGAAAACGTTATTGTTGGACATAAGATTCCTGCAGGTACAGGTTTACGAGAATATGACAAATTAATTGTTGGTAGTAAAGCTGACTTTGGCGTAGCTGAAGAGATTGAAGAGACTGAAGTTGAAGAAATGCCTACTTCTGATGATATAATTTCTTAATATGAAATATAGAATTTATAAAAGGCGCCTTTTTGGCGCCTTTTTTTTTAGAGTATAATTTTACTAATTTAGCACATTAATTTTTAAAATCGTAAATCAAAAATAATAGATATAATTATGGATAATAATAAACAAAATAAGCCAGGAGAAATTAATATTGAATTACCAGAGGATGTAGCTGAAGGAACATATTCTAATTTAGCAATAATTACTCATTCTCATTCAGAGTTTATTATCGATTTCATTAGAATGATGCCTGGTGTGCCTAAGGCCAAAGTTAAACAGAGAATAATTCTTACACCTCAACATGCAAAACGACTAATGCGAGCTCTAATAGATAATGTTAAGAAGTTTGAAAGTTTGCATGGTGAAATTAAAGATATTGAAGAGGGAATTGGCTTGCCAATGAATATCGGAGGACCTACAGCTCAAGCGTAGATTAGCATAATATGAATAATATTTTTAAATCAATAAAGGTTATATTTATAACTTCTGTTTTATTAGTTCTTTTGCTTTCGTTTACCGTAGAAGTAGATGTTTCAAGTTTAGAACTACGTAACTTACCTTAAAGGAGCTAAGCAACCTTTTTCGGGCATAGCTATTATGAAGTATAATGAAGGCTCAGTCTTTATGAAAACTCCATATAAAGATGGGCTTATTAGTGGTGTTGAAAATGTATTTTATCAAGATGGTAAAATACAAACTGTATCTGAATATTTGGATGGTAAATATCAGGGTTTGCTCAAACATTATTATGATAATGGACAAATAAAGAGTGAGGAGATGTATGTTGCTGATTATAAGTTTGGTATTTCTAAATACTGGTTTAAGAATGGACATCTTGAAATGCAAGGTGAATATAAAGACTGTAAAGAAGAGGGTGAATGGCGTGAGTTTTTTCTGAATGGTAAAATAAAATCAATAGGAAATTATAGGAATGCTGTAAAAGTAGGAAAATGGAATTATTATAATGAAAGAGGAAAGCTAATTAAGACAGAAAACCATAGAATTTTAGTAGGTTTTTAGGTTTTTTATTAAATAAAAGGCAGTGTCTTCTTCTCCATCCTTTGATTCTATATGTAAGTATTAGTAATTCAGTAATATATGGCTAGTGTAAATAGTAAAATATTTTTTGTAAAAATCTATTGATAGCAAGGAAAATATTATTACTTTTGCAGTCCGAAATTTAATATGAATTAATAATATCTGTGACGAATTGTCGTAACAGTAACAAAATAAGTAATTATGAAAAGAACATTTCAACCATCGAACCGAAAGAGAAAGAATAAGCACGGATTTCGTTCTAGAATGGCAACTGTTAATGGTCGTAAAGTCCTAAGCCGTCGTCGTGCTAAAGGTCGTAAGAAACTTACTGTTTCTGACGAGCGTCATAGCAAATAATATTCCCACCTTTTTTAGGTAAAGAAATATAGCATCGCCCATTGGGTAGATGCTTTTTTTGTTTACATATATTACATAATCTATAATATTTCAAAACTACAATAGCTTACATTTGCATTTGAAATGAAATAATTAAAAGTAGTCGATGGCAAAAACTGATTTTATTGAAATACAGGGTTCTAGAGTACACAATCTTAAAGATGTAAGCGTAAAAATTCCTCGTAATAAGCTTGTTGTAATTACTGGGCTCTCGGGTTCAGGAAAATCGTCATTGGCATTTGACACTTTATATGCTGAAGGACAGCGACGGTATGTTGAGAGCTTAAGCTCTTATGCTCGTCAATTTATGGGGAAAATGAGTAAGCCCGAGGTAGATATGATTACAGGAATATCGCCAGCAATTGCTATTGAACAAAAAGTAAATACTAAAAATCCTCGTTCTACAGTTGGAACTTCCACTGAAATTTATGAATACATAAAACTGCTTTTTGCGCGTATTGGTAAAACCTTTTCTCCAAAATCTGGAGGTTTAGTAAAACGACACCACGAGAGTGATGTTTTGGATTATATTAATGATTTTCAAGAAAAGACAAAATTTATTATCACTTTTCCTTTAAAACAATTTGAAGATAGAACAACTTCTATTCAATTGAATTTGTATATGCAGCAAGGATATTCTCGCGTTTATTCTAATGGAGAAATTAACCTAATTCAAGATGTGCTTGATAGGGAAGATAGTGATACTGCTGGTCAATGCGACGATTGT
>JAOZSY010000019.1:0-6982 GCA_029939445.1 Bacteroidales bacterium | reverse complement strand
TAAAATATAGATGCTTCTTGTAAAAGCCAAGATTGTTTTATTGTTGTTGATAGACTTGCTGCTATAAATGGTGAAAATAATGATGCTCGTATTGCTGATTCTACGCAATCAGCATTCTATGAAGGACATGGTGAGTGTTATTTGTTTTCGTATATAGATGACGTTTGGAATAGTAAGTATTTCTCCAATAAGTTTGAACTTGATGGTGAGGAATTTGAAGACCCAAGTGTAGATTTTTTTAGTTTTAATAATCCTTATGGTGCTTGTAAAAGGTGCGAAGGTCATGGTACTATTATCGATATCGACGCTGATTTGGTAATTCCTAATAAGCGATTATCTGTTTATGAGGGAGCTATTTCGTGTTGGAAAGGTGAAAAGATGGGCATTTGGAAGGATAAACTAATAATGAGTGCCTCTAAATTTAATTTCCCGATACATAGACCTATAAATGAACTTTCTGATAAAGAATATGCTCTATTGTGGTCAGGAAATAAATACTTTGATGGAATTGATAGTTTTTTTGCCGAAGTAGAGCAGAATAGTTATAAGATTCAGTATAGAGTTATGCTTTCTCGATATCGAGGAAGAACTGTATGCTCCGAATGCAGAGGTACGCGAGTGCGTAAAGAAACTAATTATGTAAAAATTGATGGCAAGAATATAGTAGATATTGTATTGATGTCTATTGATGATGCTCTTGATTTTTTTACAAATATAGAGCTAGATGAAAATGATACTAAAGTAAGTGAGCGCTTATTAATTGAGATAAAAAACCGTTTGAAAGTTTTATGTGATGTGGGTTTACCATATATTACACTAAATCGTAAATCTGCAACACTTTCGGGAGGAGAATCCCAAAGGATAAATCTTGCTACTAGCTTGGGAAGTAGCCTCGTTGGCTCTTTATATATTCTTGACGAGCCAAGTATTGGTTTGCATCCTCGCGATAATCAACGCCTAATAAAAGTACTAAAAAAGCTTAGGGATATTGGTAATACAGTTATTGTGGTAGAGCATGATGAAGATATTATGAAAGCCGCAGATTATATTATAGATATTGGTCCAGAAGCTGGTAGAAATGGTGGTGAAGTGGTTTATGAAGGTGATTATAAATCAATGGTAAAAAAGGCAAATACTCTTACTGCAAAGTATTTGCGTGGTGATTTAAAAATTCCTATTCCCACAATTCGTAGAAAATGGAATCAATATATTGAAGTTACAAATGCTGAAGAAAATAATCTTAAGAATATTAGCGTAAAATTTCCTTTAAATACCATGACTTTGGTAACTGGAGTTAGTGGTTCTGGAAAAACTACTCTTGTGAAAGGAGTGTTATACCCTGCTTTAAAAAAGGTAATTGGCGATCATGCTGATAAAACTGGAAAATTTGGTGAACTAAAGGGAGATTATAATCGTATTTCTAGTATAGAACTGATAGATCAAAACCCTATAGGAAGATCTTCTCGCTCCAATCCTGTAACCTATATTAAAGCTTATGATGAAATTAGAAGCCTTTTTGCAAATCAAAAGCTATCGAAAGTAAGAGGATATAAGGCAGGGTTCTTCTCTTTTAATGTTGAGGGTGGTAGATGTGAGGTTTGCAAGGGAGATGGAAGCATAAGAGTAGAAATGCAGTTTATGGCAGATATATTGTTGCCGTGTGAGCATTGTGACGCTACACGCTTTAAATCCGAAACATTGGATGTAAAGTATAAGGATAAAAGTATTTCTGACGTTCTGGAAATGACTGTGGATGACGCTTACGCGTTCTTTGCAGAAGTGAAAGGTGGGCGTACTGAAGCCAAGATAGCAGAAAAACTTAGTGTGCTTAAAGATGTGGGAATGGGCTATGTGAAATTAGGGCAACCATCAAATACGCTCAGTGGTGGTGAAGCGCAAAGGATAAAGCTAGCGTCTTTCTTATCAAAAGGAAAAACCTCTGAGCGAATTATGTTTATTTTTGATGAGCCAACCACAGGACTTCATTTTCATGATATACTTAAACTGTATAATGCTATGACAGAACTAATAAGAATTGGTCATAGCCTTATAATTATAGAGCATAATCAAGAATTTATTAAATGTGCTGATTGGATAATTGATATAGGGCTGGAAGGCGGTGTCCAGGGTGGAAATGTTCTTTTTGAAGGAACGCCAGAGGATTTAGTTAAAAATAAAGATTCGTATACAGCAAAGTATATAATTGATAAATTATAACTATTTATTCTCCCTTTAAACTAAGAAAATAAAAAAAATATTCCTTAAATAATAGAATCCTCATTATTTTTCTTTATCACTGAAATAAAAAATAAGTGAAAAAAAATAATGTACATTTGTAGGCTAGAAAAACTAATAGATAATCAATAAGAAAATAATGCTAAAACAATATATAATCATTGCGATTAAAGGAATGGCAATGGGAATAGCTAATGTAATCCCAGGAGTATCAGGTGGTACAATAGCTCTAATTACAGGAATCTTCGAGCGTTTAATTAACGCAATAAAATCCTTCGATATTAAAGCAGTTAAACTATTGTTTAAAGGCGATTTTAAAGGTTTTGCCCAATATACCGACTTGGCATTTATCGTGTCTTTATTTATAGGCGTTGGAGTTGCAATTATAGGTATTGCAAAACTATTTGAGTACTTATTTGAGTTTTATCCTGTTTATTTATGGTCATTCTTTTTTGGACTAATTCTAGCATCAATATATTTTGTTGGGCGCACCATCGAAAAATGGACTTTAGGAGTAATTATTAGTTTTACCATTGGAGCATCGCTTGCAATTACAATGACATTTATGACTCCTGCATCCCAAAGCGAGAATCCAATTTATCTTGTAGCTTGTGGCGTTGTAGCCATCTGCTCCATGATTTTGCCAGGCCTTTCGGGCTCGTATGTACTAATACTTATGGGTAATTATCAACTTGTTGCTATTGAGGCAATCTCTAATATGAGATTTGATATTCTTATCCCTGTTGGAATTGGTGCTGGTATTGGATTGGTTGCTTTTTCGCACCTTCTTTCTTGGTTGTTCAAAAAGTTTAAAGATATTACTATTGCTGTTCTTACTGGTTTTATTCTTGGTAGCCTTGGTATTATTTGGCCTTGGAAAAATGCCATTGAACAATCCTTTAGTGGTAAAATAAAAGTAATAGGTTACGATTATTTTATTCCTGAATTAAATAATGAATTCTTCATAGCTTTTGTTATTATTATTTCAGGTATTGCAAGTATTTGGCTTATGGAGTTGAAAGCTGGAGAGAAGGAAGGATAAAGGAGAAGGATAAAGGAGAAGGATAAAGAGGCGAAATTCTTAAATTATAGTTTACATACAATAGATATCGATAGTGCAATTTTACAACCCAAATATACTTTACGGTCTTTTTGCAATAGCAATACCGATTATTATACATCTTTTTAATTTTAAGAAGTTTAAGAAGGTGTATTTTACCAATGTTGCTTTTTTAAAAAATGTGCAACAGCAAAGTAAGAGGCATTCTCAATGGAAACACTTGCTTATAATGGTGTTGAGGATGTTATTTATTGCGGCATTAGTAATTGCTTTTGCTGGGCCTTATATTCCTGCTGACGAAACCAAGAAGTCTAATGTAAATACTAGCTTTGTAAATGTTTTTCTAGACAATAGCTTTAGTATGGGGGCAAGAGGTTTGGAAGGAAGCTTATTTGAGCAAGGGCGACTTATTGCTCGTAAAATTGCCAATAGCTATAAACCTTCTGATAAGTTTCGTTTGCTTACAAATAATAAGTTTTCTTTTTCTAGATACTATGTTAGTAGAGAGGCGTTTCTTGATCAACTTGATAATATTTACATAGAGAAATCAAGTGTGAATTTTAATACACTACCATCGTTGATTATTGAGGATAAAGAGACAAGTATGTATCAAGAGCTATATCTTATATCAGATTTTCAAAAAACACAATCAAATTTTAGTGCTTGGAACATAGATTCACTTTTAAGTATAAATCTTATTCCCTTGCAGTCAATAAGCCAAGCTAATGTATTTATTGATTCGGTTTGGATTGATGAGCCAATATTGCAGGTTGGACAGAGCTTTGTTATAGAGTTTGAACTAAATAATCAGTCTAATGATGCTATTGAAGATCTTGCTGTAAGTTTGTATATAGGAGAGAAGAAGAGGTCAGTTTTGTCGGTTAATATTGACGCTTACTCTGAATATAAAGCAAGTTTTAATATTAAAATGGATACCATAGGTTTTTATGATGCATATATACATATCGATGATTATCCAGTAGTTTATGACGATGATTTTTATTTTTCTTACTCTATTCAGAAAGTTGTTGATGTGCTTTGCATAAGTTCTAAAAATGCGAATACAGATTTGAATACTTTATTGAAAACAGATAGTTCTTTTAATGCTTGTTTTATCTCGGAAAATGGAATTAATTTTTCAGATTTTTCTTTATATTCTACTATTATTTTGAATTCACTGTCAGAGTATCCTTCAGGATTATTATCGGAGTTGAAGCAATTCGTTGTTAAAGGAAATTCGGTGATACTATTGCCAAGTTCGCATAATACGATTGATGAAATAAATACTGCATTTAGATATTTTGATTTGCCATTGGCAAAAGGAATAGATTCAATAAAGCGAAGTATGCAGTATATAGATTTGCAGAGTGAAGAATTTTCAGATATTTTTGAAAAAAGGAAAGGTAAAAAGGCTATTAATTATAACACAGATTTGCCGTATTTTAAGAATGTATTTTCAATGAGTAAAGTTAGGCAATCAAGTATTACATTGTTAATTTCTAATGAAGCTAAAGTCCCAATTGTGTCTCGTTATAGTACAAAAGGAGGGAGTTTTTATAGTTTTTTTACATCAATAGAAGCTGTAAATAGTAATTTCTCTTCGCATGCTGTTTTTGTACCAATAATGTATAATATTATTAGAAGAGTAAATAATGCTAATAGTGTATATCTAACGCTTGGCACTAGTTCAGAAGTGGTTTCTGATGTAGGCATCAGTACTTCTTTTAATGAATTATTAATGAGGCATTATACTGATTCTGTTGAGTTTATACCGGAGTATAGAAATTTAATAGGCCAACTAATGCTAAGCTTTGAACAAAATCCTAATGATGTAGGCTCATATCGTTTATTAGAAAATGGGATACAAAAAGCAGTATATAGTTTTAATTATGATAGAACAGAATCGTTTTTAGATTATTATAAAATTGACGAAATAGACATTAAGTTGTTGGAATTGAAGCTTGATAATGTAAGAATTATGGATGTTGTAAAAAGTAATATTATTGAGCAAATTGATGATATTAATAATGGTATAAAATTGTGGAAACTATTTATCATTTTAGCATTAATGTTTTTAATATTTGAATTATTTTTGTTAAGGTTTAGCAAATAGAATTATTACTATGGAAGAGGATATTACAACTCATGAAGAGGAACAAAATAAAAAAAAGGAAGTAGCTGCAGCAACTGATAAAACAGATAATGCAATTGCAACTACGACTACTCTAACTGGTTTGTATGAAGATTGGTTTTTAGATTATGCATCTTATGTAATTCTAGAACGTGCAGTTCCAGATGTGCGAGATGGTTTTAAGCCTGTTCAGCGTCGTATTTTGCATTCTATGCGTGAGCTTGATGATGGTAGATTCAATAAGGTAGCCAATGTTATTGGTAATACTATGAAATATCACCCCCATGGCGATTCCTCAATTGGTGGTGCTTTGGTTCAAATGGGTCAAAAGGACTTGCTAGTAGAAACTCAGGGTAACTGGGGAAATATTCTTACTGGAGATTCTGCTGCAGCGCCTCGTTATATCGAAGCCCGATTAAGTAAATTTGCTCTTGAAGTAGTTTTTAATCCTAAAACTACAAAATGGGAAATGTCTTACGATGGTAGAAACCGTGAGCCAGAATTTCTTCCAGTAAAATTTCCAATGACTCTTATGATGGGTGTAGAAGGTATTGCTGTTGGCTTGGCTTCAAAAATCCTTCCTCATAACTTTAATGAACTTATTGATGCATCCATAAAGCATCTTAAGGGACGCTCATTCCAAATATATCCTGATTTTATTACAGGTGGTATTGCTGATGTCAGCAAATATAATGATGGCTTGCGTGGTGGTAGAGTTCGTGTTAGAGCTCGTATTAGCAAGCGCGATACTAAAAGTCTTATTATTACAGAAGTTCCATTTGGCACGGATACTGGCCGTCTTATCGAATCCATAATTTCTGCTAACGAAAAAGGCAAAATTAAGATTAAAAAGATTGAAGATAATACTGCCGAAAATGTTGAAATTATTATTCACTTAGGACCAAGAGTGTCTCCTGATCAAACTATCGATGCTTTATTTGCGTTTACCCTTTGTGAGGATTCCATAGCTCCCAACTGTACTGTAATCTCTAACGATAAGCCTGTGTTTATTGGCATGAAGGAGATACTTAGGCGTTCTACAGACCAAACTCTAGGCTTACTAAAGTTAGAGCTTCAAATTCGTAAGAATGAGCTATTAGAAAAATGGCATTTCTCTTCATTAGAAAAAATATTTATTCGTGAAAGGCTTTATCGACAAATTGAAGAGGCAGAGAGTTTTGAGGAAGCTATAGATAATATTGATAAAGCTTTAGATCCTTATAAGAAAAATCTAAATAGAGAAGTTGTTCGTGAAGATATTGAAAAGCTAACAGAGATTCGTATTAAGAGAATATCTAAATATAATGAATTTAAGGCTGATGAGATAATAAAGGCTCTAGAGGATGAGATTGAGGAAGTGAACCATCATTTGGCTAATATTGTTGATTATACGATTGCTTATTTTAAACGTATAAAACAGAAATATGGTAAAGGACGTGAGCGTAAAACCGAACTTGCTAGTTTTGATAGTATAAATGCAGCTGCAGTGGCTGTTGATAACGCTAAACTTTATGTAAATCGTGAAGAGGGTTTTGTTGGTACTGGTCTGAAAAGAG
>JAOZSY010000379.1 GCA_029939445.1 Bacteroidales bacterium | reverse complement strand
TATCTCGATAGAATGAAAAAGATTAACCCTTCAATTTTGCTGCTTGGAGAAGCTCCAGGATATAAAGGGTGTAGGTTAACAGGAATTCCATTTACAAGTGAACGAATTTTAGAAAATAATGAGTTTTTTAAAGATCAAGGCTATAAATTATTGAATGAAGATCAAAGCCTTGAAAGTGAAATATCGGCAACTATTGTTTGGAATGAATTAGATAATTATGAAAATAAACCTCTTATTTGGAATATATTTCCTTTTCATCCACACAAACAAAATAATATTAGTAGCAATAGAACTCCTACAAAAGAAGAATTAAAACAGGGTAAAGAATATTTAATGCAAATTCTTGATATTTTCGATATTAAAAAGATTATTGCATTAGGACGAAAAGCTGAATCTAAAATTATTGATATGGATATTAATAATGCCTATGTTCGTCATCCAGCCAATGGAGGAAAGAACGAATTTATTCGAGGTTTAAGAGCAGAAATGAAATAATATAAAATAATAAAAATTAAAAAATGCTACCGACACCTTACGCGTGACCCAGTTCATACTTTTGTGCTTTAACAAATTTAAAGTATAAAATATGAATAATAAGATATTAAACTTAAAGGAAAGTTTTATTGAAAAGCAGCAAAAACTCCAAAATGCTGCAAGAATTCTAAAGGAAGAATTCGTAGGTATTGATAATATCATCGATCAAGTAATAAATAATGTCAACTCGTGGTATTGTTTTCCAAACCTACAAGAAAAGCCGCTAATAATAAACCTATGGGGTCTAACTGGCGTAGGCAAAACCTCACTAATTCAACGCATTGCTGAATTAATCGATTTTAAAGATTTTTTCTATCGTATTGATATGGGTAAGAAAGGTGGTTCTTTTTCTTTTAGCAATGCTCTTGATGAACTTTGTGAAAATAAGGATACATCTCCTGTAATAATTGCTCTAGACGAATTTCAACATGCTAGAACACTTGTTGGACCAATGCGTCAAGAAATAAGTGAAGATAAAGGGCGAATGGTATGGGAGTTAATTGACTCTGGAAAAGTGCAATATTTCAGTTGGAAGTACGGTATTTTGGCATTTGAAGAGTATCTATCAAAACTATCAGACATAATATCGGAGGGTGTTAAAGTAGAAAATGGCTATGTAAAAACTAAGAAGACTTTGTATTGCAAAGAGTTTGATATAGATAATAAAGATAATAAAAAAGTTCTATTTATTAAGGAATCAAAATATCAAAAAATTCTTGATTTAGCAGAAAGAAGGCATGGGCTTTAATTAAAAAAAGACCTTCAAATCGCTTTATTATCAATGGATGAAATGGAAACAATAGGATTTCTATTCAAAATTGTAAGAAGAGCAAAACGTCCTGATGTAAAGAGTTTTTCGAAGGCTCTAATATTTGTTCTTGGTAACCTTGATGAGGCTTATACTATGGGAGCAAACTTTAATGTCGATATTGATGCTGATGAGTTTCATAACTTATCTCTTAAGATAAATATCCCTAAAATTAAGAAAGCATTGAGACAGAGATTTCGTGATGAGCAAATCTCCAGATTGGGAAATATTCATATTATTTATCCTGCATTTAGTAGAAAAAATTACGAGCAGATTATTGAATTACAATTAAATAATTTGGCAAAAAATATGAATAAGCAGACGGATTTAATCTTTGAATTTGAACCATCTATTAGTCAAATGATTTATAAAGAAGGGGTATATCCAACTCAAGGTGTTCGCCCAATTTATACAACAATAAATCAGCTTATTAGAAATAGTATTGCTCAATTTATTTCTCAAATATTTTCCATTGACGCACATACTGATACTTTGCGATTTGGTATTGAAAATAATACTCTTAAATGTAAGTATATAAGTGCAAACCAAATTGTGGATAATAAAGAAATTAAAATAGTATTATCCTTAAATGAGCTTAGAAAACCTAAGCAGGATAACCTACAGGCAATTACTGCTGTTCATGAGAGTGGTCATGCGGTTGTTGGCTATTTTTTATTAAAATCGATACCTGAGTTTATATATTCGGTAACAACAGATTCTGATATTTCGT
>JAOZSY010000378.1 GCA_029939445.1 Bacteroidales bacterium | reverse complement strand
TTTCTATATGGGCGATCTCCTCCTCTAGAATCGCGCTTGTTATCCCCTCTATCATCATCGCGGCGTTTATATTCTCTTTTTTCGCCTCCGTCTCTTTTATCATTTCTATATGGGCGATCTCCTCCTCTAGAATCGCGCTTGTTATCCCCTCTATCATTATCGCGGCGTTTATATTTTTCTCTTTCACGATTTGCTAATCTATCACCTTCATATGGTTTATCACCAGCTTTATAATTTCTTCTATCTTCGCCTTTATCGTCATCGCGGCGATTAAAACTCCCTCTATTATCTCCACCTTTACTATATCTACTTTCTCTATTTTCCTTTTTATCAAATTCGGATCTATTCCCAAAAGCACCTCTCCTTTCACCATCTCTACGTCCACGGTATTTTGATTTATCGGAGTCACCATTATCACGATTACCCCTCCTATCACCAACAGCTTCATCTTCGTCTTTCTTATTTGAAATATATAGGTCGAAGATATCATCATTTTCAGCCTCTGCATCAGCAACTTCCTCTATATTTTCAGCCGCCTCTTCTTTTTGCTTAGTTAGTCCTTCATAATCAATAACCACATCTACCGAAGCTATAAGCGGCTCATCTTCACTTTCATCATCATTTTCAGCCTTCACTTTTTTACTACCTTCATATAAGTCATATGCATTAAAACGACATTCCAATGCCCCATTAAACATTGGGATTTTTTTAGAAGTTTTTAGACCAATACTTTTCAAGGCAGTCATATCCGAACTAATAACCCAGCCCATATAACCAGTGAAATTTTGCTTAAAAGAATCACCTATTGTTTTGTATAAATCAAGTAAATCATCACTCAATAAACGCTCACCATAAGGTGGATTCATCATCACAACACCTTTTACATCATCTTGCGGAGGAATATGATTTGCAATATCCACATTTACAAGTTCTATATCTTTATGAAATTTTATTGCCTTTACAATATCGCGAGCATAACGAAGGTTTTTAGAAGAAATATCTCCTCCTATTATTCTATATTCAAAATCACGTTGTTTTTCTAAAACCTCATTCATCAAATCTCTCCAAATAGTTGGGTCGTAATTCGTCCAATTCATAAAAGAAAATTCTTCTCTTAAGAACATTGGTGGAAAATTATATGCCATCAAAGCCGCCTCCACAAGCAAAGTACCACTACCGCACATAGGATCAATAAAATGGCTATTCATATCCCAACCCGAAAGCTTAATCATTCCAGCAGCAAGCACCTCATTAATAGGCGCTTTATGACCACCTTGACGATATCCACGTTTAAATAGTGGAATACCCGATGAATTAAGACTTACCTCACATTCATTATTAGAAATATACACACTAATACGAATATCAGCAAATTTAGTATCCACATTAGGGCGTTGATTGAAGTAGTATGTAAACTGATCCGCAATAGCATCTTTTGTTTTATAAGAAGCAAATTGGCTATGGTCAATATTAGAATTTACTAATACGGTATCAATGGCAAATGTTTGTCCTAAATCAAAATATTCAAACCACTTAATGGCATAAATACCATCGTAAAGAGCTTGTTCATTTTCTGCTTTAAAGGATGCAATTGGCTTTAGTATACTTATGGCAGTTCGAAGCCAGTAATTTGCTTCATACATTAGTTTTAAATCTCCTTCAAAAGAAACTGATCGTCTGCCTTCAACTATATTTACAGCTCCAAGATCTTTTAGTTCTTTTGCCAAAACTCCCTCTAAGCCTTCGAGAGTTTTTGCTAACATCTTAAATGTTTCTGCCATCATGTCAAAATTTTAATGAGCTGCAAAAATACAGCTTTTATACAATACTAATAATGTTTATTTGATTAAATAATGGTAAAAAATAGCCGTGTTTTTTCATACATTTGCAGCTAGTAAAAATAAGGTCCTGTAGTTTAATGGATAAAATCTCAGATTCCGGTTCTGAGGCTGCGGGTTCGATTCCCGCCAGGATCACTAAGAAAGGGGAAACTAAAATCAGAACGAGACACCTATTTATACATACCACACGAAAGGATTTCATACAGTAGCCAATTCGTGAACTAGCGAAGGAAAATA
>JAOZSY010000377.1 GCA_029939445.1 Bacteroidales bacterium | reverse complement strand
TTGTAATTGGGTAAAGTCTTGTGCCAGATCCTCCGGCTAATACTATTCCTTTCATTGTATGATGTTTTTATGTGTTTTTAAATTAAGGCTAAAGATTAAAGGCTAAAGATTTAAATGTTATTATTGAACGAAGACAGATAACCAGCAACTTTGAACTTTCAACTTTGAATTTTTCATAGGTTCAAGGAATGAAAGTTCAAAGTTTCCGTCGTCTGCCAACTAAACAATTAAGCAGTTCAACAATTAAACATTTCCCAAACGTTCGCAGCTTCGCCCGGTCACCCACAGGTAACTTTTTATAAAACACTAATCTCAAGAACGATACGAAAATACTAGTTCTTCTTCACATCTTCTTTTTCTATATTGGCAATAATACTGGTTTGCAATTCAGAAATAATAATTCTTAATCGCTTTTTACCAACTTTCTGTATTATTCCACTTTTACCTTTTAAAGGGCCAAATTCTATAACTATTTTCTCAAATGGCTCAAACTCTATTGATTTAGTTTCTACTTTTAATAAAAATAGTTTAATTGCATCAATTTCTTTTTGTCTAACAATAGCAGGTTTCCCCAAATGGTAGATAAAATTGACTACTCCTGCAATTCTTCTAACTTTCTCATATTGATACTTCTCTATCTTTACAAAAACATAAGAAGTGAATAAAGGTTTAGTTGTTTTTTTCTTTCTGTCGCTCCATTGTTTAGTTTCAGTAATTAATGGTAAATATACTTCTACACCATCTTTATGAAGCTGGTCTGCAACTCTTACCTCTGAACGGGCATTTGTATAAACCACATACCAACTAAATTGAGCAACTTTCATAATGACTTAATCTATTGATTATCACACTAATCCCTTTATTAATAACTTTTTTTACAGATTACAAATGTAACAAAAAATTACATCAATTAAACTCCAAGATTTTACATTAATAAACAAGCAATTATAGAATAATTATCAGCCTAGAAAGACCATAATTTCTTACTAAAAAAGAGAAATAAAGCCCAAGCTATAGCCCACGACAAAATACTCTTCCACCAACTAATCGTAGCAAGCTCTTCTGCTAATGGATTATCTCCCGAAAATCTAAATATTGGATTTAGATAAATAGTATTTGCATACTTAGGAAAATCAGCTTCAACTCTAATATATGTATCACTCTCTTTAATATCATATTGAGCTATATTACTGTTCGTTACAACTTTTACAACTTCTCCATTTTGTCCTATAAACTCTATTTTAAGAGCTTTTTTTGTAAAGAGTACACTATACGAATCGCCATTAAGTTTTGCTGATATTAGATATGGAAATTTAAGAGTTCTAGCAGCTTTTTTATCATAGTTTTCATCATTCGGTGTTGTTGGCACATAACCATAAGTTCTGCCAGAAAGCAATGCCTCCACAACATCCTCTTCACTATTACTCTTTGCATTAAGCATTGTAGCTACTACACCAACCAAATATGGGTTATTAATATCATGAGCATCATCATCTGCCAAAATGTATTTTGCGTGACCATTAGAAAGTACTGCATCCCAATGCGACAATGAATATCGTTGATGATTTAATGCTTCCAATAAGTCGTAATTTACAAGATATTTCAAATCATTATGAGTATATCCTTCAAAATGGAAATCTGGATGTACAACACTGAGTACCTTAGTGTTAGGTCTAAGTAGATTCAAAATAAATTGCTTATGAGAAGTTGTTTGGTATAGTGGGAAATCTAACCAACAAATTTTATCAACACCTATACTTACTTGATGTGTTTTTCTGGCATTATAGCCATGTTCATATATAGCAATATACTCTGCACTATCCTTAAAATAGTCGTTTATTTTCATATAATCGCTTATCCCAATAATATCATAATTAAGCTTTTTATATAGCTTATATACACTGTCGGTAGGATTATTGCTACCATCAGTAAAACCGCCCCACGCCTCACTCTGAATCTGAAAATTACCCTTAAGCCATGTCAAACTATCTATATTTTGATATGGATTCCATATTCTATCTCCTGAGAAAGGTTTTGGCTCTGGAAAATTATAGATAGGGCTTATTAAAAATGGTAGAA
>JAOZSY010000376.1 GCA_029939445.1 Bacteroidales bacterium | reverse complement strand
TCAATTTTAATGTTTTTTGGATTTTCAAACCAAATCTTTGCACAAGGCGAAACCTGTGCAACTGCAATAATCGTAACACCCGGCACTTATATTGCTGACGGGCCCCTGACTGGTTATGGTGCTGAGAATGGTTGTTATGCAGATGCCAATAATGCCGATTGGTACTCATATACCGCTATAGTTGACGGAACTATTGACATTAGTTCTTGCTTAGGTGGTGTCGATACAAGGTTATCTGTTTATTCGGGTAGCTGCAGCGCATTGGTTTGTCATGCATATTCAGATGACGATTGCGAAATGACACCTGGAGGCGATGCATGGGCAGTTGAACTTACAGATGTTCCTGTTGATAGTGGGACAACCTATTATTTTGAATGGGATGATAGGTGGAGCACTTCTGGTTTTAACTGGACACTCACATTCACCGCAATATCACCAACTACATATTATGTAGATCAAAACCATTCTGCTGCCAATGATACAAATACTGGTACAGAAGCACAACCCTGGCTAACTATACAAAAAGCGGCCAATACATTAATAGCTGGCGACACTGTTTTTATTAAAACAGGAGTTTACAACGAACAGATTATACCACAAAATTCAGGGAGCCAAGGTAATTATATTGTATATATGGCATATCCCGACGATACTGTCACAATTGATGGAACTGGTATATCTTTTTATTATGCTGATGGTTTATTTGACATAGTAGATAAAAGTTATATTATTTGTGATGGTTTTAGTTTTACTAACTCATCAGGTTCTGGTGTACGCATAGCTGGAAGCCATCTAATCGTCAGAAATAATAAGTTTAATTCCTTTTTTGAATTCAGTGCTATCAGGACTGCCTGGAGTGGTGATGCTTCTGATATTATAGTTGAAAATAACGAAATTAATCGGACTGCTGGTAGGTGGGCTGAAATGATATCAATTAGTGATTGCGATGGTATTATTGTTAGATACAATCATATTATTAGTAATCCTGTCGGTGAAGGCATAGATTTTAAAGACGGTACATCAAATGGTGAAATTTATGGAAACATAGTAGAGAATACAGGGTCGGTTGGCATTTATCTTGACGCCAGAGGTATCATGAGTAATTTTGAGATTTACAATAATATTGTGCATACACCAAATCATAGCGCTATTACCTTGGCATGTGAATCTGATGATCCTGCCATCTATGATGGTGCCATCATTGAAAATTGCAATATTTTTAATAACATTTTTTATGGTAGTCTTTTTGGCATTCGCATAGCCGCTTATGGCGAAATTTTTTCAGGTACTCCAATAATCAGGAATATTAATGTAATAAATAATGTTTTTTTTGAAAATCAGCATAATGATATAGGTTTAAGCGATTCAATAATTGTTGAGAATCTTACCATAAGAAATAATATTTTCAGCAAGAATGATCTAACCATATATAACAGCTCTGCATCTACAGTCATAGACAATAATTTATTTTATGATGCCACCCCCGTAGGTACTAATTATGTAATAGGCGACCCGTTATTTTATGTTACAATTGCAGGTGATTTCCATATCCAAAGTACTTCCCCTGCTATAGATGTAGGTTCATCTGTTAATGCCCCTGATTTTGACTTTGATGGAAATCCCAGACCGCAAGGTGCAGGGTATGATATTGGTGCTTACGAGTATGTTAATCCGGTAGCAATCTATGAAAATATAAAACAAAGCCCCAATTTATTAAGTATCTATCCTAACCCTACTAATAACGCAACTACAATTTATTTTATTATATCAGAAGATAGTAAGATTGAACTAAATATATATAATCAATTGGGGCAAAAAATTGCAACACTGACTAATAGAAAATTAATAAAAGGCAAGCATTCTGTGGTATGGAATGGTAGAACAACTACTGGAGAACCTGTAGTTTCTGGAATTTATTTTTGTAAAATGAGTATAAATAATAATACAATATCAAAAAAAATAGTGTTATTGAAATAAAAACAGAAAAGACAGAAATAGAACGTAATAACTCCTAATAAAGAAGAACAATACGTTTGGTAACACGCAATATATAAAATTGGGCAGAAAGTGGTAAATATGAAT
>JAOZSY010000018.1 GCA_029939445.1 Bacteroidales bacterium | reverse complement strand
ATATTCTATTTTAATCTCTTTCTTTTTCATGTGTTCAGTTATAAAGTCTACAAAATTAATAAAAATAATTATTTAAGTGGCTATTTTATTAATTATAAATTTAATTTAAGTTGTTTTTTTAATACAAAGCTTTTTCGATGATAAGGAGAATAACCATATTTTGCTATGGCTGCAACATGGGCTTTAGTTCCATAGGACTTATTCTTCTCCCATTGATAAACTGGATATTCCTTTGATTTTTTTATTAATAAATCATCTCGATAAGTCTTTGCCAACACAGACGCAGCAGCAATTGACATATATTTACCATCTCCTTTAATTATAGTTTCGTATGGGAGGTCCTTATACTTATTAAACCTATTACCATCAATCAATAAGAACTCCGGAGTAACGATAAGTTTATCAATTGCTCTATGCATTGCTAAGAAACTAGCATTAAGTATATTTATCTTATCAATTTCATTGTTATCAACTTCTCCAATGGCCCAAGCTACTGCTTCTTTCTCAATTATATCTCTAAGAAGATAACGATTACTTTCGCTCATTTTTTTAGAATCATTCAGAATATAATTCTCAAAATCAGCAGGCAAAATTACTGCAGCTGCAACTACAGGACCTGCAAGACACCCTCTTCCGGCTTCATCGCACCCTGCTTCAATCAAATTATTTGTATATCGTTTCTTAAGCATTAATTAGTGTAAAATAAACTCCACATTAGAAATAAGTTATGTACTAAGAATAATAAAATGAAAACTTCATAAACCCAGACCTTAATTTTACCTCCAAAATACATTGTATAAAAAATTGCTACTAAAAATAATATAATTGTAAAATGAAAAGCGGTATTATCTCCTGCAAATAAAAGTAAAATAATACTTCCTAAAAGTCCTAAAAACATAAATGAAACATACTTTCTGACTTGAATTAGATTACTTCGTTGATTTACTAAAACAGTAGAAATAATAAAGACGGATATTGATATTAGTACAACCTCAAAGGCTGTTTCAAAAGGTGTGTCGAAAATAATTACATCAAACCCAATATTATTAAAAAGTGTTCCTAAATAACTCCAATTTTCAACAAAACTATCCGTCACAAAATAGTAAGTAAAAAGATAAATATATGGCAAAGTGAAAGAGATAATAATAGCTAAGGCATCTCGAAAATTAAACTGTTTAAAAATATTTAATGCAATTAATAACAATACAATATTCAACACAGCTACTGAATAAAATAAAGATGCAATAGAGAAAAACAATGTTGCAGAAAAAAGTTTTGACATTGACTTATCATCTTCTGTAGTTCTTAAAACATAAGTTGAACCTATTACAATTAGTATAAGTGATACTAATGGTGGACTAATAACCCATGCATCTTTATTTGAAAACATTAATAGAGGTGCAATAAATAGAAAATACTTATTTTTACGTTCAATAACACCTAAATAATCGAGAAATATATGTGTTACAATAATAGGTGATAGTGTAATTATAATATACAACAGCTTAATTAATACACCATTTCCCCTTATTAGATTAATTAATAAATCGTATAACGGATTATATCCATTACTATCTGCTATTGAAACTGGTATAAAATAAATTAATGCAGCATATGCTATTATTATAAATAATTGTAATAACTGATTTCTTCCATTAAAAATATTAAGAATCATAATTTCATATTATAAGTCTTTTCCTAAGTCTTTTCGATAGTACATTTTATCATAAGAAATAATATCTGCTGCTTTATAGGATAGATTTAAGGCATCATTAATTGTTTTCCCAAAAGAAGTAAGAGCAATTACTCGTCCTCCATTAGTTATAACGTTACCTTTATCATCATTAATTGTTCCTGCATGAAAAGCAATTGTATTAGAAATCTTTTCTAAATTAAAAATCCTATTGCCTTTATTATAGCTTTCAGGATATCCTCCAGCAACAAGCATTACCGAAGCAGCAGTTCTTTTATCAAAATTCATCTTCACTTTATCAAGATTACCATTATTCATTTCTTGAAATAGCTCTAGAATATCATTTTTCATACGAGGAATTACTGTTTCTGTTTCTGGATCACCCATTCTAACATTATATTCAATAACATATGGTTCGTCTCCAACTTTCATTAAACCTATAAAAACAAAACCTGAATAATCCATATTATCCGCTTTTATTCCCTTTACTGTTGGTTTAATTATTTTTTCTAATACCTTATCCATAAAAATAGCATCAGCGAATGGAACTGGTGAAATTGAACCCATGCCACCAGTATTAAGACCAGTATCTCCCTCTCCAATTCTCTTATAATCCTTAGCCTCAGGCAAAACAACAAACTTTTCGCCATCAGTAAGTACAAAAACAGACAACTCTATTCCTGACAAAAATTCTTCAATAACAACTTTATTACTTGCTTCTCCAAATTTATTATTTAAAAGCATATCACTCAAGCTATCTTTTGCCTCAGCAAGTGAATCTATAATTAAAACACCTTTTCCTCCGGCTAATCCATCAGCCTTAAGCACGTATGGCGATTGTAAAGTATCAAGGAAGTTTTCTCCATTGGCTACCGAATTAGAATCAAAACTCTTATAAGCAGCAGTAGGTACATTATGGCGTTTCATAAATGATTTTGCATATTCCTTACTTCCTTCTAGTTGCGCTGCTTCTTTAGACATACCAACAATTATGACATTTTTAGTCTTTTCATTTGCCTTAAAGAAATCATAAATACCATCAACTAAAGGTTGCTCTGGACCAACAATAATAATATCTATACTCATATCTACAACAAATGCCAACATTGTATCAAAATCAGCAAGGTTAAGATTTACATTAGTACCAACAGTACTAGTTCCTGCATTACCTGGTGCTATAAATAATTGTGATAATATAGAGCTTTGAGCAATTTTCCATGCTAAAGTATGTTCACGGCCTCCCGAGCCAAGTAGTAAAACATTCATATTCAAATTATATAATTATATTG
Source organism: Bacteroidales bacterium (assembly GCA_029939445.1). GTDB lineage: Bacteria > Bacteroidota > Bacteroidia > Bacteroidales > UBA1556 > UBA6267. The sequence goes on along the minus strand of JAOZSY010000018.1, from coordinate 19,224 downwards.
ATTTCTTTATTTAATCTAAATGTATTTTTTCGCCAAAGGAGAGATCACCTGCATCCCCCAAACCTGGCACGATATACGATTGCGCAGTCATTTCCCCATCAATTGCTCCAAACCAAAGAGTTACATCCTTAAGATTTATATTTTTTTTAAGAAAATTAACTCCTTCTGTACTTGCAATTGCTGAAACAATATGTACATGCTTTGGTTTACCATAACGCATTAATGCCTTATACGATAACTCCATAGATTTACCGCTAGCCAGCATTGGATCAACAAGTATTAATACTTTTCCATCAATATTAGGACAGCTAACATATTCTAACTCTATTTCAAATTTACCATTCTTATGATGCCTTCGGTAAGCAGAAATAAAAGCATTATCTGCTTTATCAAAAAAATTCAGTAAACCAATGTGTAATGGAATTCCTGCTCGCATTATTGAAGCAATAATAGGTTGTTTACTAACTAAATTCATTTTAGCAACTCCTAAAGGCGTTTCAATATCTTGCGCCGAATACTCTAAAACTTTAGATATCTCATAAGCAAACACCTCTCCTATTCTTTCCATATTCCTACGAAAGCGGAGTCTATCATTCTGTACATCAACATTTCTTATCTCAGAAATGAATTGATTAATTAAAGAGTTTGATTCAGCAAAATTGTATATCATAACCACGATTTATTGAATTAATAGCAAATGCTAAAGTAGTAAAAAGGTAAATATAATATATAGATATTGATATAGTTTTTTAGGTAATATCTTTATCTGCAAAAAACTACTTTTCAATTATCTTTATCTCGCAACGACGATTCAATTTTCGACCTTCTGCAGTAGCATTCGTTGCTTTTGGTTTAGAAAAACCATAACCATTATAAGTAAACCTATCTTTACTTATTCCTTTAGCAACAATATAATTGACCACAGCCTTAGCACGTTGCAAACTCAATTTATTATTAAAGCCTGCACTACCAATATTATCAGTATGTCCATCTATCTTTAAGCTTAGATTACTATATTTATTCATCATAGAAATAACCCTATCTAATTCAACTTTAGATGCATTACTAACATCAGATTTATTATATGCAAAGAATACATTTCTAAGGTCAACTTTACTACCAACTTTCACCTTTTGCAATCTCACATCACGAGTTGCCTCGTGATAGATCTCATATTCTGGAATTTCAAAATTATCTGAATAAAATAGATATCCATCAGCATAAATTGCCAAACCATAGTTTTTACCTGAAGGTAAACTAATAACATACTTTCCTGAAACGCTATTAGAATTAAAAGTCGCAAGGATTTTACCTTCTTCATTATCAATTAGCTCAATTATTGCTTCAATTGGTTTATTTGAATCTTCATCAACAACTACCCCTTTAAGCAAGGTTAGTAGGCTTCCTTCTATTTCTAATTTATTTTCAATATTAGCTTCTATATAAATAGCATCATTAATTGCTATTAATTGCTCACCTACAGAAAATACAGGGATCTTTGCTGGCCCTAAGAAAGTAATATGGTAAATATCTTGCTTACCTAAACCACCTTCTCTATCACTAGAATAGTATGCATTTCTTCCCGAGGCTCCAATACTGAAGAATACTTCTGGGCTAGGTGTATTTATTGGGTAACCAAGATTAATAGGATTTAACCATCTATGATTTTCATACTCTACCTTATAAACATCATAATCGCCTATACCTTCATGGTTTTTAGAACTAAAATATAGGGTTTTTCCATCAGCATGAGCAAAAACTCCAATTTCATTACCTTCCGTATTAACCTTACTTCCTAAATTTCTAGCTTTAGAATAATTACCTTTATCATCAATATCACAATAATAAATATCCTTTTCTCCATATCCTCCAGGTCTATCACTTACAAAGAATAATCTTTTACCCGATGCAGAAAAAGATGCAGAAGACTCTTGATATTTAGAATTAACAGGTTCTGGAAATGGTTTTGGCTCATCCCATTTATCTCCGTGAAGTTCAGAGTAGTATAAATCTCCACCATTTTTATCACGATACATAATAAGAGTGTTTCCATCGGGAGCAATTCCTACTACACCATCATTAAACTTTGTATTTACAGGTTTTCCTATATTCTCTGCCTTTTGCCAAGCACCATCTTTCTTCTCTGAATAATAAATATCTTCATAAGACATTAAATCAACTTCACTTTGTTTTCTTCCAATTGACTCAGGGCGACGAGAAGAGAAGAACATAATACTCTCATCTATATTAATTACTGGACCATAATCAAGAAATTGTGTATTTATAGAAGTGTCCATATTAACAATACTAACATTAAGAGGATTCTTAACCATTTCCATTCCTAAGTTACATTCTTCAATATTTCTTTTTACAATAGGCAGCATCTTATCAGCCTCTTCAGATTGCATACTTTTCTTATAAAAAGAATACATTTCCATTGCTTCTTCAAACTGAAGATTTTTATGCAAAGCCTTTGCATAATAATACTTTAATCTAGGATGTACATTTTTATCAAGCTTTTCTGCTTTATCAAAAAAGTCCATGGATTTATCCATAAATCTAGAATCCAGATAACAAAGTCCTATTTTAAAACAAAGCATAGCATTATTTGGATTAAAATCATATGCCTTAAGATAATAAGACAATGCTAAAGCTGCATTTTCGGGACTCAGAGAATAAAAATAGTCTCCATCCTCATAATCTAGCAAGGCCTCTTTAAGCCCCCCTTTGTCGTTTTTAAAGTTTCCTTTTTCAAACTCTACGTTCTGTGATAGTACCATCAAAGGCAGTATCATTAAAACCAAAATGTGTATAAATCTGTTTTTCATCATCGTGCTATTACTTCAAATTCTGTTCGTCTATTTTTTTGTCTTCCTTCTTTAGTTTTATTAGAGGCTACAGGTTTATCTTCCCCATACCCTTTAGCAATAAGTCTCTCTGTAGATATTCCATTCTTTATAAGGTATACTACAACTGCTTCTGCTCTTTTTTTACTTAAGCTTTTATTCTTAATAGCTTTACCTACAGAGTCAGTATGTCCTGCAATTTCAAGCTTAAGACTTGGTACTTGATTCATTAACTTCAATAGATTATATAATTCTGTTTTAGAAGAAGAAGATATTTCAGCCTTACCTGTTTCAAAGAATAGGTTATTAAGTACTACCTTGCTTCCAACAGCAATCATATTTAAAGGTATATTTTTCACTATTTCGTTATAACCTTCTTCTGTATTTATAGTAACATTCTCCGAATGGAATAAATAACCATCTACTTTCACTGTTATTCCATAATCTTTTCCGGTAGGTAAAGAAACAAGGTAATTACCGGTTTGTTTATTTGAAGTAAAAGTAGCTATAATATTATTAGTTGAGTTATCTGTTAATTCTATTTTTGCAAAAAGAGGATCCTTGCTAAATTGGTCAAAGATAGTCCCTTTCAAAACAGTTAAATCAAGCTTCTTTATATTCTTTGGTCCGTCACATTCAGGCAAAACAGCCCCATGTTTACTAACCATTAACATAATACCATCAATGTCGTCAAACAGTGGTTTAATCGGATTAGCAAATGTAATTTTATAAATATCGTGCATACTACTGTCATTACGCGATGAAGCCACATATGCAAAATCACCGTTTGCTGATACACTGTATAATATATCGTCACCAGTTGTATTTATAGGATATCCTAAATTAGTAGGAGCATCCCACTTCCCATTAATAAATGTGGTTTTAAAAATATCATAACCACCCATAGAACTATGACCATTTGATGTGAAGTAATATGTTATACCATCAGGCAAAGCAACCATAGATATTTCATCAAAAGACGAATTTATTAAAGCATTAAGATTATCAGGTTCTCCCCATTTACCATTTTCATCTACTTTAGCAATATAAATATCATGGTTACCAAAACCACCTTTTCTATTACTCGCAAAATACATTGTAAGTCTATCGTATGAATAACTAGCTGTAGCTTCATGACTATTAGTATTTATAGATCCTTTAAGCTTTTTGCCCTTACTCCAATCACCATTTTTATAGTTGCAAACAAATAAATCGCCATTATTCTCACTTTTATAAATAATAAATTTTTTGCCATCAACAGATAATCCTGCTGCAGCACTATGTTCTTCTGTATTAATAGATTTAGGCATCAATTCTGCTTGCGACCAATTTCCTACACTATCTTTTACTGAAAAGTATATCTTATCAAAATATCTTCCCATATGATCTCTTATTTTGTCTTTTTTACCAGGTCTACGGCTAGTGAAAATTAACAAACTATCATTGAGACTTGCTAATGGACCATACTCTACATAATTAGTATTTATTTCAGTTCCTAAAATATCAATATAAGCATGTACAGGATTGGAAACATATTTCTTACCATAGCTACATTCTTTCTTTTTCTTTGCGATTTCTTCACGTTTTTCACTAAGTTCTTCTGGGCTAAGAGTTTTTAAATACTCCTCATAATAATAGATGGCTGTATCAAACTTATAATCTAGATGGTTTAATCTAGCATATATATATATAGCTTCGTTATTTTCTATACTATCCACAAAAATCATTTTTTCAAAAAAAAGTTTAGCCTGCTTATATTTCTTAAGCTTATAGTAAGATCTCCCAATATGAAATAATAAATGTTGATTATCTGAACCTAGGTTTACAGCTTCTTGATATTGTAATACCGCCAAGTCGTATCGTTTAAGTTCATCATAATAGATTTCATCTCCTTTTCTAATATATCGCTTAATCATCCGTGCAGTATCTTTACTTACAACTTTTGACGACGGCAGATCACTTATGCTTATGGTATCAGGAAGAATTTCAGTAAATACAAAATCTAATAACTGAGACTGTAATGACACAGAACTAAGCCCAGACAAAAAGATTAAAACAAATACTAAAACAACACCTCTAAAATTCATTTCGAACTTTTTATTTAGTATAAAAAACTAAAAATTACTTGCACTGTGCATTTAAATAATTACCAGCTGCAGTTACTCCCAAAGCATCAGCTTTTGACCAATCTTCGCAAGCACCTATATCATCTCTAAGTAATTCCTTACAGATTCCACGATTTAAATAACCTATTCCATATTTTGTATCAAGTTTTAAAGCTTCATCATAATCTAAGAGTGCTTCTTTATATTCTTGTTTAGAAAACTTTAGATTACCTCTATTACCATAAGCTATCACATATTCTGGATTAATTCTTATTGCATTATTAAAATCCTCTAGAGCTTCATCATATTTCCCTAATTCTTTGTATACAGCACCTCTATTATTATAAGCCATAGCATTATTCTTGTCAACACTTATTGCAGAAGTATAATCTGCAATAGCACCTTCATAGTTTTTACTAAGTTTCTCAATAGCTGCAATATTATTATATGCGATTGCTAAATCTGGATCAATTGCTAATGCTTTCTTATAGTCATCAATAGCCAACTGATATTTTTTTTGCATTTTATAGCAACTACCTCTATCATGGTATGCATATACATATTCCTTATCTTTATCAATCACTAAAGTATAATAAGTTATTGCTTCGTCATATCTTTGCTCTACAAACAATACACATCCAAAATAATAATTTGCATCATTACAATATTTGCCTTTATCCAATGAAATGGTTTTCTCCAAATCATCTTTTGCTCCAGAGTATTCTTCATATTTATAATTAGCAATGGCTCTTGCTAAATAATATTTGGCTGTTGCATTTAAAGTAATTGCTGAGTTATAATCGTTAATAGCTCCATAATAATCACCTTTTGAAAACTTTGCAGATGCGCGATTATAAAAAGCCTCAGGAAATTTTACCTTAACAGAGATAGCTTTATCAAAACTACCTATTGCTTCATTATATTTATTGCTTTGCAACAATATAACACCTTTATTATACTCTTTCTCAGCTACTTGCTCATCATTAGCGCTCAATACTCTAATTGTATCTTGAAGCACATCTTTTACCTCTTGAGCTCGTAAACTTTTCGGAAATGAAACAACTATAATACTAGCTATTATCAATAATAAGAGACTCTTTATCATTTTCTTTTTTTTTAATTATAATCAATAACTCTATCTATTTAAGGGTAATAACTATTCATATTAATAACACCCTTAACCTTTATATATTATTACAACAAATTTAATGAAAATATTTCAATTATATATCTATGATAATAAAGTTATTAAGAGTGCATTTGTTATAACTTTTAAGCAGACCTATCACTTAAAAAAAACCACAATATTTGTTTAATAGCTTGTTTAAACCATCATTAAAATAGCATTGTATAGAAATAATTATTGGCGTCAAAATAGCCTGTAATTCTTTATTATTCAATGATTAAACCTTACTAGGTAAACAATATATCAAAAGTCAATATTCACTTAAATTATTGTATTTATAATTTTAGATTTATTAATAATGTAAATTAGTACAAATTATTGTAATTTTGACAAATGCAAAATTACAATAATACTTCTGCAGATAATAATAAAGAAATTCTTCTTAAAGTTAGCAATTTACAAGTAGATTTTAAAACTGAGGATGGGATTTTCACTGCTGTTAAAAACCTTAATTTTGAGCTTTATAGAGGAGAAATTCTTGGCATTGTGGGTGAATCAGGTTCTGGCAAATCTGTTTCTTCAATGGCCATTATGGGAATTCTGTCTAAAATGGCCTCACTTCCAAAAGGTAGTATTAATTATTATCCTACAGATGATAATAATATTGAGCTTAGTAGTATATCAGAAAGCGAATATCAGAATATTAGAGGTAAGGATATTAGTATGATTTTTCAGGAGCCAATGACATCTCTTAATCCTGTATATAAATGTGGTGACCAGGTTGTTGAAGCTATAATATTGCATCAGAAAATAAGCAAGAAAGAAGCAAAAATAAAAGCAATTGAATTGTTTAATGACGTAGAGCTTCCTCGTCCAGAAAAAATATATAACTCCTACCCTCACCAAATCTCTGGTGGACAAAAACAAAGAGTTATGATTGCAATGGCAATATCGAGCAAGCCTAGTTTGCTTATTGCAGACGAACCTACTACAGCTTTGGACGTGAGGGTTCAAAAACGCATATTAGAAATTTTAAAGAATCTTCAAAAGAAGTATAATATGAGTGTAATATTCATCACTCATGATTTGGGAGTAATAGCTCAAATTGCACAGCGCGTTTTAGTTATGTATCGTGGCGAGTTGATTGAAAGTGGTAATATTGAACAAATATTTAATAATGCAAAACATGCTTATACTCGAGGGCTAATTAATTGCCGCCCAAAAACAGAAATACGAAGTAAACAATTGCCAACTGTAAACGATTATCTTAACCTGAATGACAAAGAAATAGCTATAAAACTTGAGGCTATAAGCCAGCGACAAAGAGATACTGAACATAAAAAACTATACGCATCGAAACCTATTTTGCAGGTAAATAATTTAAGTACTACATTTGTTTCTGAGAGAAATATATTTGGCAAAGTTACAGCAGTCGTAAATGCTGTTAATAATGTAAATATTGAGGTTTACCCTGGCGAAACTTTAGGTTTAGTGGGTGAATCTGGATGTGGAAAAACTACCCTTGGACGAACAATATTACAAATGATTCCCTCTAGTAATGGGATAGTTACTTATAAGAATAAGAATCTTTCTGAACTTCCAAAAAATGAGCTTAGGAACCTTAGAAAAGAAATTCAGATAATTTTTCAAGACCCATACTCTTCTTTAAATCCCCGAATTACTATTGGGAATGCTATTATGGAGCCTATGAAAGTTCATAATATATTAAAGAATAACACTGAGCGTAAGAAAAGAGTTATAGAATTACTAGAAAGGGTTGGGCTAACTGCAGAGCAATATTCTCGTTATCCTCACGAATTTAGTGGTGGACAAAGGCAACGAATTGTGATAGCACGCAGTCTAGCTTTAAATCCAAAATTTATTGTTTGTGATGAATCCGTAAGTGCTCTTGACGTCTCTGTTCAGGCTCAAGTACTTAATTTACTTAATGAACTCAAAAAGGAGTATGGACTTACATATATCTTTATTTCTCATGATTTGTCGGTGGTGAAATACATGAGCGACAGAATATTAGTAATGCGAGATGGAAAAATTGAAGAAATTGGTGAAGCTGATGAGTTGTACAATAATCCTAAGAATAACTATACTAAAGAGTTAATAGAGGCTATTCCTGAAGTTTAAGCAATATTTATTTAATAGATAAGATTATTTATTTTGAGCAGCATATTTCTTGCGTCTATTAATTAAAGCAATAATAATTAATATAAAACTAAATAGTATTGAACCCCATTTCAAAGTAGAAAAAAGCGATGCATATGAGATATATTCTGGAATAAAATTTGGAAAATCATAGACCAATACTCTTAAGAAATAGTTTTCGGCAAAATCAAAAATCATAGCTAAAGAAGGAATTATAACCCAAATATTTGGAGATACTGGTTGTATTAACCTTATTAAAATACCCGTCATAAGTACAGAATAAATTATGGGGTAAATAAAATCGCGGTATTGATATCTAATATAATATAACCTACACTGTGGGCCCCACTTCGTAAACATTTCAGAGAGTGATTCTTGACTATGAGTAATACTTAAATCAGGTATTAACATTCCGGATAACTTCCAGATATCCAATAGACCACCCTCTCCAAAGTACATTATACCACTAATAACAAAATATGATATTACTAATAGTATCAACATAGTATTTGAAAAAAAAACTCTTAAGTTTTTCATATTAACTTTTTATATACTTATCTAACCCAATTACAACTATTTATACAAAACAAATCTTCTGCAATTAATAATGCATAAAAATATATAAAATTACAATATAACAGACCAAAAATATATTTCCATTAATATTGAGATCCTAAACTCTAATAAACAGTCAATATTTAGACTAGTATTTACACTATCTTTGCACCGCAAAATAAAGCTTCTCATAATAAAAATACCAATAATGACTTTTGAAGAATTAGGATTAAATAAGCAATTACTAAATGCAATTACAGATTTAGATTATGTTTATGCCACACCAATACAGGAGCAATCTTTTGCACCAATAAAAGGTGGGCGAAATGTAGTAGGAATAGCACAAACAGGTACTGGTAAAACTTTTGCCTATTTATTGCCTATTCTGAATGCTATAAAATTCTCTAATCAACGTGAACCCCGAGTATTAATAATTGCTCCTACTCATGAACTTGTAATACAGATTCTTCAAGAGACTCAAAAACTGAGTGAGTATTCAAACATACGTTCACTAGCTGTATTTGGCGGTGTAAATATGAAAAATCAGAAGCAAGATATTTATGATGGCACAGATGTTTTAATAGCTACACCCGGCAGATTACTTGATTTAGCATATACAGGTATTTTGAACTTAAAATCAATAAAACAGGTTGTTTTTGATGAAGTTGATGAGATGTTTAGCTTAGGCTTTAGAACTCAAATAACTAATCTTCTGGAAATGCTTCCTGAGAAAAAACAGATGGTTATGTTCTCTGCAACTATGTCGGATGAAGCTATTAAGTTTATGAAAAGCTACGTTTATAATCCTTTGCATATAGAGATAGCTCCTCATGGCACTCCTATTGAGAAGATTAACCAAACGGCGTATTTTGTCCCTAATTTTAATACTAAAGCAAATCTTTTACAATTATTATTGAAAGAAGATGCAAGTTTGAGTAAAGTAATGGTTTTTGCAAAAAGCAAGAAACAAGCTGACAAATTATTATTAGAACTAACTCCTGAAAACCAGAAAAACACAGCTGTTATTCACTCTAATAAAGCTCATAATACGAGGATGAACGCCATGAAAAAGTTTATATCTGGCGAAGTAAGAGTTCTTATTTCTACTGACGTAGTAGCTCGCGGTATGGATATTAATGATGTATCGCATATTATTAACTTTGATATTTCTGAAAACCCTGGCGACTATATGCACCGCATAGGCCGTACAGGTAGAGCTGACAAAGTAGGTAACGCCATATCATTTATTAATGAAATGGAACAAGATAATCATACTCAGATCGAGATTCTTATGGAAAAGATTGTCAAAAAACTGGAACTTCCTGAAGAATTAGTAATATCAAATGAATTTGCTGACGATGAAAAACCAAGTTCAGGGGTTGATAAAAACTACTTAACTGGCAATAGAAATGCTGTTCCTATAGGAGCATTTCATGAGAAAAAAGAGAAGAATAAAAAAGAAAATAGCGGAAGTGCTGCTAGAAATAAGAAAGAATACACAAAATCAGGAAGTCGTAAAAAATACGGTGGAAGAAGAAGATAGATAAATATTCTTCTTACATTATTTTAATGAGATTGAATAATAAATATTGTTTAATTGTTTAATCTGCTTAATTGTATACTAAAAGGTTACTTTTCAGTAATAATAATCCAAGCAATTAAACGATTAGACAAAATAAGTAACTATTACATTATTTAGTAAATACATAATTTTCCATTTAAAAAAACGGTATTGCCAAGTTTTCATTGACTAGCATCTAGTGTTAAGTGTTTGCTGTATTAATTTTTGCCTATAATCTTTAGTCTTTCCAACCTTCCATTAAATCACAATAATCCAATTGATATTACACAATTCAATACTGTTAATTTTTAACTATTATTAAAGTCTATATTAGATACTAATAAGTATTTTTGTAGTATTAATAAAAAATACAATAATTAGTTATACAACATTAATTATCAACATAATGAGTTTAATAGAAAATATAAAGAGCGCTGCTAAAGGAAAATACAAAACCATTGTTTTGCCAGAGGGAGAAGCCGAAAGAACTTTACGAGCTGCAGATATTATTATACAAGAAGGAATAGCAAAACTAATTCTTGTAGGCGATAGGGAGACAATATCAATTAACGCAAAGCAGTTTGGATTAAATAACATAGATAAGGCTGAAATATACGATGCAAATACTGATCCCAGAAATTGCGAGTTGGTAGATTTATTATATGAATTAAGACATGCAAAAGGACTTAGTAAAGCTGGAGCGCGTGAATTCTGCAAAAATCCTTTATATATTGGCCCATTACTTATTAAGTTAGGTTATGCTGATGGAGAAGTTGCAGGAGCCGAGAATTCTACAGGAAATGTTTTACGTCCTGCATTTCAGATTGTAAAAACTGCACCTAATAGCACTGTAGTTTCTGGAGCTTTTATTATGGTTCTAAAAGATAAGAATTTCGGGCAAGATGGTTTGATGGTATTTGCTGATTGCGCTGTTAACCCAAATCCAAACGCAAAACAATTAGCAGAAATTGCAGTTGCTTCTGCTAGAACTGCAAAAGCTATTGCTAAACTAGAACCTAAGGTAGCTATGCTTAGTTTTAGCACTAAAGGAAGCGGAAGTCATGATGATGTAAATAAAGTTGTAGAGGCAACAAAAATTGCTAGAACAATGGCTCCTGAGATTCAGATTGATGGAGAATTACAGGCAGATGCTGCTATTGTAGAAGCTATTGGCAAAAGTAAAGCTCCAGGTAGTTATATTGCAGGCAAGGCTAATGTACTAGTTTTTCCTACTTTAGACGCAGGAAATATAAGCTATAAGCTTGTACAACGTTTGGCAGGTGCTGAGGCTATTGGTCCTGTATTGCAAGGTATGGCAGCTCCAATTAACGATCTTTCTAGAGGTTGCTCTATAAACGATATTGTTAACCTTGTGGCTATAACTGCAAATCAAGTAAAATAAAAATAACTCTCTACAATAATTAATTATGTAGATAAAAAATAAAGCTAATGAAAGAAAAATTAGAAGATTATGCGTTGAACAAGTCGATGAAATCAAATTCTGACACTATCAAAGTAGGAATAATTGGCTGTGGAACAATGGGGCAAGAGCTTAGCATATTAGTAAGCAAAAGTGGCATTGATGTAGTTTTTATAGAAATTTCAGAAGAAAAAGTAAATAGTTCTTTTGAAGGAATAGGAACTCGTATTGATAGTATTATTAGTCATTGGGGAATGACCGAAGGTGATAAACGAGCAATACTATCAAGAATTATTGGCACTACAGATTACAGCAAACTATCTGATTGTAATATAGTTATTGAATCTATAAATACAAAAAAATGGATTCCTAATCAGCCAACAAGAAAAGAAGTTTTTAGAAAAGCTGAGAAAGTTATTGACAAAAAAGCATTATTAATTTCCAATGCCTCAACCATTGTAATCTCAGACCTTGCTTCTGAGTTAGAATTTCCCTGTCGTGCTATAGGAGTACATTTTATTGCTCCTGCCATTACAACAAGAGTAATTGAAGTAAATAAATGTCATAATACCAATAAAGAAAGCTTAGATGCTTTACAACGTTTTATTCGTGCTATTGGTAAGGAAACCATTAAGATAAATGGAACTCCTGGAAATATTAGTACTAGACTAATTGTTCCAATGATTAACGAAGCATGTGAGCTACTTATGGAAGGTGTGAGCACTGTTTCCGAAATTGATAAAACAATGCAGATGGGTTATGGTATGCAGCGTGGCCCTTTTACTATGGCCGACCGTATTGGTCTTGATAAGCTTACTAAATGGATGGAAGGTTTGTATAATGAATATGGTGATAGAAAATATAAAACCTCTCCTATTATTAAAAGAATGGTAAGAACAGGGATGTTGGGTTCAAAATCCAATAATGGTTTTTATATTTATAAGAATGGGAAGAAAATAGAAAAAACTGGTTCTATTTTCAATCTTGGTAATTAATATTTATTGACATTTTAAGAAGAATATACATGAAAGTATTAGTGATAAATTGCGGAAGCTCGTCAATAAAGTACCAGCTTTTCAACATGAAAGATGAGAGCGTTTTAGCTTCAGGATTAGTAGACAAAGTAGGTCTAAACGGCTCATATATAAAGAATATACGCTCTGATGGCGACAAGGTAAAACTTGAAGGTAATATCTTTGACCATCAGCAAGGAATAGAATATGTTTTGGGAGTACTTACTTCAGAAAAACATGGTAGCATTAAAGACCTTAAGGAAATTGATGCCGTAGGTCACCGTGTGGTACATGGTGGTGAGGTATTTAATGGTAGTGTAAGCATTACCGACGAGGTAATTAGCACTATGGAAGACGTAGTAGAACTTGCTCCCCTTCACAACCCACCAAACCTAAAAGGTATTTATGCTGTTAATGAATTGATGCCAGGCACACCACAATGTGGAGTTTTTGATACAGCATTTCACCAAACTATGGAAGCAAAATCATATATGTATGCTATTCCTTATGCTTTATACAAAAAGCATGGTATTCGCCGTTATGGATTCCATGGTTCAAGTCACAAATTCGTATCACAACGCTTATCAGAGATTTCTGATATAAATATCAATAACTCAAAAGTAATTACTTGTCACCTTGGTAATGGCGCATCAATTGCTGCCATTAAAAATGGCAAATCTATTGATACAAGTATGGGAATGACTCCTGTAGAAGGTCTAATGATGGGAACTAGAACTGGTGATTTGGATGTTGGAGCACTTACTTTTATTATGAATAAGGAAGATATTGGGCTAAACGCTACCAATACTCTAGTTAATAAACATAGTGGAGTTCTTGGTGTATCAGGTGTGTCTAGCGATATGCGTGAAGTTGAAGAAGCTGCTGAGGCAGGCAATGAAAGAGCAATTCTTGCTTTAAGAATGTATGAGTTTAGAATCAAAAAATATATTGGTGCTTATGCTGCTATTATGGGTGGTGTAGACGCTATTGTATTTACTGGTGGTATTGGCGAAAATGCTGATGAAACTCGTGAAAATGTAGTAGACGGATTAGAATTTCTTGGCATTAATTTCAATAATGAAGCCAATAAGGGACTTAGGGGCAAAGAGATAAACTTATGTCATAAAGACTCTAAAGTTCAAGTTTGGGTTATTCCTACAAACGAAGAATTAGTTATTGCACGTGACACTATTGAGATACTAGAGAATAAGTAAATTTATATTCTCTAAAATATATACAGCAGATGCTCTTTTGAGTATCTGCTTTTTTTTGTAAATACAAATTCTTATTCAAGAATACACCGCTTATCCTCTTCAACAGGAATAGTAGGCCAACCACTATTTGGAGTTTTAACACTATCACCAATACGTATATTTGGTAATAACTTACTATTTTGAGGGTCTGACTCTTGAAACTTTACTAATATTTTTGTACCTATTATATTTTGAAGAGTAAAATTATAGACGTCTACATAAAAATTATCCTCAGAATAATACACGCTATCATTAACAAAGTATACATAATAAACACTCTCTCCAATATTTGCATTCACTCTTACTTTCTGAACAACTGCTATAGAATACATCTTCTCTTTCTCTAGCTTATTATCATCAATACTACTATAGAAATACATCGATAGTATTAATAATACAAATAGTATTTTACCGATAAGATTGATATTTCTTTTTATAAAGCTCATAATGAAATAATGAAAACAATTTTACAATTTTACAAAAAAAAGGCAAGCCAAATAGCTCGCCTTTTTATATAAAATATAATTATATTTTTTAATCCAAAGAGTGAATCACTAAACCACTACGTAGTTTAGGTTCAAACCAAGTAGTTTTTGGAGGCATAATATTACCAGTATCAGCAATATTAATTAGCTGATCCATTGAAACAGCATAAAGAGCAAAAGCTACTTCCATATCGCCATTATCAACACGCTTACTCAACTCACCAAGACCTCTAATACCACCAACAAACTCAATACGGTTTGAAGTTCTTAAATCCTTAATATCTAATAACTCATCAAGAATCAAATTAGAAAGAATAGTTACATCAAGAACTCCTATTGGGTCGTTATCGTCATAAGTACCTACTTTAGCAGTAAGCTTATACCAATTTTTGTTTAAGTACATACTAAACTCATGAAGTTTAGCAGGCTTACAAATTTCAGCACCAATCTTCTCCACATCAAAGTTTTCCTCTAATTTTTCAATTAATTGGTCAGCAGACATTCCATTAAGGTCCTTCACTACACGATTATAATCAATAATTTTCAACTGATTATCAGGGAAGTGAACAGCCATAAAGAAATTATAAGCCTCATCACCAGTATGATTAGGATTTTGCTTAGTTTTTTCGGCACCAATAAGTGCAGCAGCAGCAGTACGATGATGACCATCAGCTACATAAGTAAATGGAACTTTTTCTTCGAATAAACGCTCTAAGTCAGCATTCATTTGCTTATCGTTAATCACCCAAAAGTGATGACCAAAACCATCTTCAGCAGTAAAATCGTAAATTGCTGGAGTTTTTGTAACTACAGTAGATACAATCTCATCAATTTCTGGAACAGCCTTATACGAAAAGAATACAGGCTCAATATTAGCATTAGTATAACGAGTAAGAATCATACGATCTTCCTCTTTCTCTGGGCGAGTAAGCTCATGTTTTTTGATTATACCATCAACATAATCTTGACAAGCAGCAGCTCCTACAATACCGTACTGAGTACGCCCATCCATAGTTTGAGCATATACATAGTATTTTGCAGTTTCTTCCTTAACTAACCAACCTTGAGCTTGAAAATTCTTAAAATTCTCAACAGATTTATTATAAACTAGTTCTGAGTGAACATCAGTACCCTCAGGTAGATCAATCTCTGAACGAGTAATATGCAATAATGAGCAATCTTTTCCTTTAGCCATTTCTGCAGCCTCAGCAGCATTCATAACATCATAAGGAAGACATGCCAGATTTTGAGCTATGTCCTTTGGTGGGCGAAGGCCCTTAAATGGTTTTATTGTTGCCATAATTTTATATTTTTAGTCGTTTATTTGTTTAATTGTCAGGCTGAGTGATTTGCGTAGCAAATTGTATCGAAGTCTGACAATAACTATTTAATTTACTTTATAAGTTGTATCTCCATTATTAATAAAATCAGCAATTTGCTTTGCTCCTGCTACACCAGCATTCACATTAGCCTCAAGAGTTTGAGCACCCATTTTCTTAGGAGTAAAGAAGAATCTTCCTTCAAACTTTTCAGCAAAAACATCTTTATTTACAGGAGCTATATCGGAAATATATGAAAAATCGTTGCGATCCTCCATCAATTTCACCAATTCTGCTTCGTTAATTACCTCTTTACGAGCTGTATTTACCAATACTGCATCTTTAGGCATCTTCGAAAGAATATCATAACCAATAGACCCTTTAGTTTTATCATTTGCAGGAATATGCAATGAAACATATTGGCAGGCAGAGTATAATTCTTCAGCAGAATCAACAGCAATAACGCCATCTTTTTCTATATCAACTTTATTGAGGAATGGATCAAAAGCATATACTTTCATTCCAAAACCCTTAGCAATTTGACCTACATAACGACCAACATTACCATAAGCATGAATACCTATAGCTCTGCCTGTTAGTTCTGTACCAGCTTTACCATTATAAAAACCACGAGCCATCATCACCATAAGACCAACTGCTAATTCAGCAACGGCATTAGAGTTTTGACCAGGAGTATTCATTACAGTTACCCCAGCAGCAGTAGCTGCAACTAGGTCCACATTATCGTATCCTGCACCAGCTCGAACAACAATTTTAAGATTTTTGGCAGCAGCAATAACTTCAGCTGTAATTTTATCACTACGAATTATTATTGCATCTGCATCTGCAACAGCTGTTAAAAGCTCACTTTTATCAGTATATTTTTCCAATAAAACCATTTCGAAGCCAGCATTTTCAATCACCTCTTTAATTTGAGGAATTGCCTCAGCGGCAAATGGTTTTTCGGTTGCTATTAATACTTTTGTCATATCATTAAATGTTAAAAGCTAAATTATTAAAAGCTAAATTATTAAGTAGTATAAATACTCTATTTAATAATTTAACAATTTAATAGTTTAACAATTTATATTACGCTTTAGAATTTTTGAACTCTTGCATGCAAGCTACTAATGCTTCAACACTTTCTTTTGGAAGTGCATTATAAGTAGAAGCACGGTATCCTCCAACAGAGCGATGACCTTTGATTCCAACCATGCCCTTTTCTGTAGCAAAATCAAGGAATTCTTTCTCATATTGCTCATATCCTTCTGCCATAACCCAACAAATATTCATTAAAGAACGATCTTCTTTATCTACAACAGTTCCTTTAAACATAGGATTTGTATCTATCTCGTTATAAAGAACCGCAGCCTTCTCAATATTCTTCTTATACATTGCCTCAACTCCACCTTGAGCTTTCAACCACTTAAGAGTTTGCAAAGCAGCAAATATTGGAACTACTGGAGGAGTATTAAACATACTTCCACCTTTAATATGAGTATTATAATCCAACATTGTTGGAATAAAATGATCTACTTTACCAAGAATATCTCTACGGATAATTACAAAAGCAATTCCTGCAGGGGCAAGATTTTTTTGTGCACCACCATAAATAATAGCATATTTACTAACATCTACTGGGCGAGAAAAAATATCAGAAGACATATCTGCAACCAATAAAGTTTCTACATCTAGATCTTTATGAAGCTCCGTTCCATAAATAGTGTTATTAGTAGTAATATGTAAATAATCAGCATCAGCAGGAATATCATAACCCTTTGGGAAATAGTTGTAATTTGCATCTTTAGAACTAGCAACTTCAACAACCTCTCCAAAACCCTTAGCTTCTTTTACAGCTTTATTTGCCCAAGCACCAGTGTTTACATAAGCAGCTTTAGATTTCATAATATTAAATGGAATCATTGCAAATTGAAGACTTGCACCGCCTCCAAGAAATAATACATCATGAGTATCAGGAATATTCAATAATTCCTTAAATAAGTCTTGAGCTTCATCCATTACTGCAACAAACTCTTTACCACGGTGCGAAACTTCCATTAAACTTAAACCCGTTCCTGCAAAGTCAATTATATTCTCAGCAGTATTCTTAATTGTGTCGTTTGGCAAGATCGATGGTCCTGCATAAAAATTGTGTTTTTTCATAATCTACTATTTATAATATTGATTATCAATTATTTATATATGTTAGAAATTACATTTCCTATTCAATTTCAATTAAGCGAATATCGTCATAATTTTTTAATTCTAATAGTTATAAAATCGTAATTTTTGGAGCTTTTACATGATTTTTGGCATATATATATTCACATATATTATAGCTAATCGCCTTCCTTTGAAATGTTGTAAATAGATTTTAGTTAATAGTATACAAATTATTCGTGATTTCCTGTTTTTATTGCTTTTATAATCTTTAATATGAACATTGATAAAACCTCCAAAGGCATATTCAATTGCCTCATATATTAAACATTTTGTTTTAAACATTTTGTATAATAGAAAAATACAGATCAAATTTAATTACATATTGAATTGTTTGAAATAGTAAAATATAAAATAATCGGTTAAATGATACAAATTAGTAGTATTTTTGCTTAATAAAGTTTATAAATAATCAATCATAAGTATATATTATTATGTCAGAAAAAATATTTGATAAAATAGCCCCCGGATTTATTTTCGGAAAAGATTTACAAGAAGTATTTCGTATTGCTAAAGAAAATAAATTTGCATTACCAGCAGTAAATGTAGTTGGTACAGAGTCGGTAAACGGAGCATTAGAAGTTGCCGCAAAAGTAAACAGTCCTATTATCATTCAATTTTCGAATGGTGGAGCACAGTTTTATGCTGGCAAAGGCCTTTCTAACGAAAATGAGCAATCAGGTATAGCAGGTGCTATTTCTGGAGCAATGCATATTCACCAAATGGCAGAATTATATGGCGTGCCGGTTATTATTCATACTGACCATGCTGCAAAAAAACTTCTTCCTTGGATTGATGGATTAATTGAAGCTGGTGAAGAATTTTATGAAGCTTATGGTAAGCCACTTTTTAGCTCACATATGCTTGATTTATCTGAGGAACCTTTAGAAGAAAATGTTGCTATATGTAAAACATACCTTAAGCGTATGAGCAAGATTGGTATGCTTGTAGAAATTGAGCTTGGTGTTACTGGCGGTGAAGAAGATGGCGTGGATAATACAAGTATAGACAACTCATTATTATACACTCAACCGGAGGATGTGGCTTATGCTTATGAGCAATTATTAGAAGTAAGTGATTTATTTACTATTGCAGCTTCTTTCGGCAATGTACATGGTGTTTATAAACCAGGTAATGTTTCTTTAACTCCAAAAATTCTTG
>JAOZSY010000017.1 GCA_029939445.1 Bacteroidales bacterium | reverse complement strand
ATGTAATTAAGAGCATTATATTTTTTTACTATTGCAATAATAATGAAAATAATGATACTATTAACAGATATCTTCTGCCATAAACTAAAGACTGGTCCCGATAGTTATCGGGGCTGAAGACTGAAGACTATCAATAATCAAATTCATCAACAATTCCTTTTACACTATTTACAAAAGCACTAAACCCACGGTAACTAGAATGCTCAAGT
Organism: Bacteroidales bacterium; assembly: GCA_029939445.1. GTDB lineage: Bacteria > Bacteroidota > Bacteroidia > Bacteroidales > UBA1556 > UBA6267. The sequence continues at coordinate 22,044 of JAOZSY010000017.1, read as the reverse complement.
ACAATTATCAATAAATCATCATCGGGGTATTGGCTAAAAGTATTTCTAAAGCCATTCCATTTACCATTATGAAAGATGATTTTTTCGCCATTTTTTTCTTCAATATGAAAGCCAAAGCCATAAGGGATTTCATAACCTTTTGAAGTTTTACCCAAACTATACATTAAGGTTCTACTCGAATCTGATATTAATCTATTACTATTAAGCACTTTATACCATTTAAACAGATCATAAGTTGTAGAATAAATATTTTTATCTCCAACTATTCCATCATTTATAGTTCCAGGGATTTTTATATATCTACGGCCCCGTTTTCTATATCCATACAACTGATTATTTCGATCTTTATCATAGGTAAAGCTATAAGCAAAAGAATTATTCATCCCTATTGGGTTAAAAATATTTTCCTTAAGAAATTCTGAATATGACAATCCTGAAACCTTCTCTATAATTGCAGCTAATACCATATATGCTGAATTTGAATATGCATATTTTCGTCCAGCACCAAAGTAAGGCAATACATCATCATCTTCCATCATTTCCATCATTTGTTGGTTTGTTGGAGGATATTCATATTCCCATTTATTCTCTGCTATCCAAAAGTATTTTGGCAAACCTGCGGTATGATTTAAGCATTGACGGATTGTGACTTTATTATAGTGAAAATCTGGATAAAACTTAGTAATAGTATCATCATAATCAAGTTTGCCTTCTTGTTGCAATATTACTATTGCTGCAGCGGTAAACTGCTTACTTAATGAGGCTAATTGATATATTGAAGAATCATTAAGTTCTGTTTTATTAGCAAAATTCGCAAAGCCGTAATCACCGCTGAATATTATTTCATTCTTTTTTGCAATTAGCACACTTCCATTAAACCGATGATGCCTGCTTTGATCTGTAAAATACTTATCAAGCTTCTTCGTTAATGCTTTTTTTGCTGCTGCCGAAAGTTGAGAATCATAAACAATTTCTTTAATTTTACCTTTGGGTTTTCGCTTGGTTTCACTACACGAAAGTGTTACTAACAAGACTGCTATTACCAATAAAGCAATGTATTTTTTTAAAATCATATTTCTCTTTTTCTACCTAACTCTTAATTTCTGACCTATTTGAAGAATTGCATTTTGATTTATACCATTATAATAACAAAGCTTACTAATTCGGGTATTATATCGACGAGCTATTCTTGTAAGATTATCTCCACTCTTCACATAATGAAATTTGGCATTCTTATCATTGGCAATACGCTGCAAATAATCAAAATGCTTATCGCAAATAAGTATATTATCATCTAAAAGCTCAGCTTTATCAAAATCAATAATACTTTCAGGATCCATAGCTCTACCAAGGTAGCGAACTTCAAAATGCAGGTGACTACCAGTACTACGCCCAGTATTTCCTCCAAGGCCAATAATATCGCCAGATTTCACACAATCGTTAGAATCTACTAGTATTTTCGAAAGATGTGCATAGGCTGTCTCTAATCCATTTTTATGACGTATAACAACCAGCTTACCATAACCTCTAGAATATTTAGTAACTCTAATTTTGCCATCGAAAGCAGCTTTTACTGAATCTCCTGTTATTAAGTCTATATCAATCCCATAATGCTGACGGTATCTACGATAACCAAAATGCGAAGTGATTTCTCCTTGAAAAGGATGTGTGTATTTTTCGCTCTTTATACTATCAATCAAAACAATTGGAACTGAATCGTACAAACTAATAATAGAATCATTCTTATAAATAATCTCTTGAGTTTCCCAGTTTTGATAGCCAAAGCTTTTTGAAATATCGTAGAACGAAATAATAGAATCAATAGCAACTATTGAATCGGTATTATCCACTAATTGACTATCTATAATATTCAGCGAATCAAATCTTTCTTGCGCAGAAACATAGCAATAAGTAAAAGAGAATAGTATAATAAAAAGTAATCGCATGAATAATTGTAATTTTTTTAAAATTTCGAGCAGCAAAAATAGTAAAGATTATGCAACAAAAGAAAGCAGATATTCTTATAAAAAATAAAAGCTCTTCATACTTATGAAGAGCTTTTATATGATATAGTGTTTTTTATCTAATTATGGTAACAGTACCCTTCTCTGTATCATCTCTAAAGAATGTGCTATACTCTAGATACCAATAATATACACCATCTGGCAAATCATCACCATCCCAATCATTTTTATAATTATCGGCACTAAAAACCTTAGTTCCCCAACGATTGTATATTAATAATTTGGATGATTGTAGCTTAGTAACATTCTTTATTTCAAAGACATCATTAAAGCCGTCCCCATTGGGGGTGATAACATTTGGCACTTCTATTTCATCAATTATCACTGTAGAAATAAATGAAATAGAATCAATACAACCTTTATCAGATTCTGCTATTAACCAAACAACAAATTCGCCATCATTATCATAGGTATGAGTTGCATTAAATGTTACATCAGTATTACCATCGCCAAAATCCCATAAATAATTAAATGAAGATCCATTATTAGTAGTATTGATAAAATCTATTGTAGCATTATCTATTGTAACCACTGAAGGATCCATATAAAAATCAGCTACAGGCATTGCATAACATTTAATAAAGTTGGGCACTACTAGCTCACTTTTACAACCATTTGTTGAAGAAACTTGCAATGTAATATCGTATGTACCTGCACTATATGTATGAATTGGGTCTTGCACATCGCTACTATCGCCATCACCAAAAAACCAATTCCATTGCGAGGCAGCAGGTGTTGTCATATCCTCAAAAGTTACCACTAAAGGTTCGCATCCTTTAAAAATATCTGGCAAGAAACTCGCATTTATTTTAGGAAATACATCTACTTTAATGGAATCTATAACCGCAGGACAACCCGAACTATCAGTAATACTAATAGCATAAGTAGTTGTTTGCGAAGGATTACCCCATGCATTCTGAAGAGTATTATTTACAAAGTCTGTTGATGGGGTCCATTCATAATTATAAGTATCTGGCCAGCCATCTATAGGAAAGCACTTTAGTAATAAGCTATCGGCACATACCATAGTATCATTCATAGTAGAGCTAAAGCTTATTGGCACATAATCTATTATAGGTATAGTAACACTATCAATTGTACATGGTGAAGTTTGAAACACCATTGTCCAAAACTCTTCTCCCTCAACCACATTATCAACAAGAGGTGTAAGAGTTACAGTAGCCTCTACCTGTCCCGAAAAAACAATAATACTATCCGGAATAAGAGGGAAATCAACGCCATTAGTTGCAGTACCCCACATAGTGTCAATTAAAACAACATAGTCGTAAGGTAGTAATTCTGGAATAGTTACAGAAACTGAAGCGTTATTACAACCTTCAATTCCTTTTTTAATAGCTCCTGCAATAGTATATTCTGCCGAAACCTGCACTGCATTAGTGCTAAAGCTTCCAGCTTTAATAAACACTCCCGAATCGTAAGCATTATCGCTAGCATCTCCAACAGCGGCTTTAAAGTGATATTGCGTGCATGGAGTTACTGTAGTCCAAGCTGTCATAACAGTTGTTAAGCCATCATATTCGAGAGTAATTCCACTGGTATTATTTATATAATAAGAGCAGTTATTACAAGGCCCTGTATTTGAATTTCCATTATTTATATTATTTATTGTTACAGGAATTGATGTTCCTGGTATAAAAGCCATATTATAATTACTATATGTACCTCCTGAAGGATTAATACCTGTAATAAAAAAACCAAATACATCATTAAAACTGGATAAAGAGAACTCTGGATATTCATCTGAACCAAAAACATAAACAAATCTCACAGTATCAGCAATAGGAATAAAATCAAACTCCAGTACTGCAGCATCGTTAATATTTTGGGTGATGAGTGATGCCAATTGAGGATCCGAACCTCCAGTATTATCAAAAGTAATACTATTAGAAGAGTTAGGACCAATAGTATTGTTCGCAGTACCTGAAGTAAGGACTACACCTTCATTTAATCCCAAATTAGTGGTAGAGCCATTGGTAAACTCACCTATTGCAATTAAATCGCCAGTATAGGTAACATTAGAAATCGTAACTCCACTTCCAACCAATACTTGATGTACTAATTGAGTAGGAGTTAGTGTTTGATCTATCATTAATTGTGAATACGAAAAATTCACAGTAAATAATATCAATAAAAGTAGGAATATTTTTTTCATATTTATTTTTTTTAAGACAAATCTATATTTTATCAACTTTTAAACCAACAAAATCAAATCTATTTTTTCCTTCGTCATTTCTACTTTTACTAGCTTTATAAAGTTTAAATCCCTTATTACTATCACTACAAGTATATTCTAGAGATTGTCCTGCTTTAATATCTATACTAATCTCGTATTCATTTGGAGATTGCAAATTACAACTCCTGCAATTATTGTCTAGCCAGTACTCAATCTTATAACTTATTCTTACATCATAAGTATTATTGTTTACATATTTGAAAACAAAATAATCATTTGTAGCTGGATTATACTGATTTGTGCACTTAGCAACTTTCTGATAAATAGATACACCATCGATGCTTTTATACTCTTTCCATATTGTATTACTAGCCGTATTAAACGATAATAAACTGAATGATAGAGCGATAACTATTGCTGTGAATTTTTTATAGAACATAATATTAATTATAATTTAACGATTTTCAAAAATAACAAATAAATTTGCTACTATGACATATATAATTATACAATAGTTTAAACTAGAAAATAAAAAAATCAATTTGTATTTAAGTGTATAATGCATACATTTGTATCATAAAATACAACATCATTACTATGAAAAAATCACTTCTAATAATTATTTTTTCTATTTTATATTCGGCGGTAATATTTGCACAAAGCAATAGTATTTATTCTGAAAATATAATCCTTCTAAAACTAAAACCAGAAAACAGAACGCTAGTAAAAGGGAATACAATAAGCGACCCACCGTTTGAACATATTGTTTCATTCCTGAACAATTGGGAATTGAAGCGCAGTTTTCCAAATCATTTACCGCCACGAATGCAAACTAACAAGTATGGCGATAGCTTAGTAGATTTAAGCTTATGGCATACTCTTAGTTTTTCTGAGTCCAATGCTAGCAGCAAAACCATAAATCAATTAACATCAACTGGCTTGTTCCAATTTGTAGAATACAGACCTATAAACAAAACATTATACATCCCCTCTGATCCAAATATTGGTAATCAATACTATTTGGATAATATTAGAGCCTATGATGCTTGGGATATAGAAAAGGGCGATACAAATATTGTAGTAGCAATAACGGATACTGGAATTGATAAGCTACAAGAAGATTTAATTGATGGCATAAAGTACAATTATTTAGATCCCGTAGATGGTATAGATAACGATAACGATGGCTTTATTGATAACTATTGTGGTTGGGATGTTGCAAGCAACGACAATAATGTACAATGGAGCGCAATGGGACATGGTACTTTTGTAAGTGGGTTTGTAAGTGCTGTTCCTGATAATAATAAAGGAATTGCAGGAGTAGGATTTAACACAAAAATATTACCCGTAAGAATAGATAATAGCGATGGTGTTTTATCTGCAGATTATGAGGGAATTGTTTATGCTGCTGACCATGGAGCATTTATCATTAATTGCTCTTGGGGCGGCCCTGGTGGCGAAAATTTTGGTAGAGATGTTGTTAATTATGCTACAAATAATAAAGGAGCTCTAGTAATTGCAGCTTGTGGAAATAGTAATAATGCAAATTGGCTTTTCCCTGCATCATACGAAAATGTACTAAGCTGTGCAGCTACCGACACATTTGATGTACGATGGTCGCAATCTTCATTTGGTACAACAGTAGATCTCAGTGCTCCTGGCACTTATGTATATTCTACTTGGGTAAGTAATGCTTATTTCTCTTCTCATGGCACAAGCTTTTCTGCACCAATAATTGCTGGTGGAGCGGCTATAGTAAAAGCTCATTTTCCACAATTTACAAATTTACAAATTGCAGAGCAACTTCGTGTAACTGCTGATATTATTGACACTATAGCGGCAAACACAAGTACTATAGGATTAATGGGCGCTGGCAGATTAAATATTTATAACGCACTTACCGATACTCTAAAACCATCCATTAGAATTAAAAATAGCATTTTATCTATTTCCAATGATACTCTATATATTAGTGGCGATTTTATAAACTACTTAACTAAATCTTCACCAAGTTTGAAAGTGAAACTATATAGTCCGTCACCATATCTCGTTCCTATCTACGATTCAATTGTTTTAGGGTTAATGCCGACATACTCAATAGTGAATAATAGTACATCACCTATGAAATATAAAATACTCCCAAATATACCTATTGGGGAGTTTGCAGATATACAATTAAACTATTCGGATACTGCCTATAATGGGTTTGAATGGTTGCGTATATATCTCAATAATGAAACAGCGCAATTGGATACAAATAATATTACAACAAGTATAAATTCGTCAGCAACAATTGGTTATTCTGATGCTGCAAAAATGATTGGAAGTGGTTTTACATATAAAGATGGCAGAAACCTATTGAGTTGGGGGGGATTAGTTGTTGCAACATCAAACTCTAAAGTATCAGATAATATTTATGGATCAAGTGGAACGGATAGTGACTTTGTTGCTGTAAATGCAGTGCAAAAAATAAATAGTTATCCTGAGCAACAGCGCTTCCTAAATATATTCAACGATAATAATGCTGGTTTCTCTAAAAATAATATCCAAGTAAATCAATATTCGTATGCATTTTCGAACGATACACTCAAAGATATTGTATTTATTGAATATAATATTATTAATAACAACACTAGCACATTAAGTAATGTATATACGGCTTTCTATGCCGATTGGGATATTGGATTATCAAATAATAATAAAGCTGATTATAATTCTTCTGAAAACATGAGCTATATATGGCCATTGGCAGGAGGCACGTATGCCGGTATACAACTTATGAGCAAAACCATGGGCAACTGCTATAATTTTGATAATGACGGCAGCAATGGAAGTATTAATATATACGATGGCTTTCTTAATTTTGAGAAATGGGATGCTATGCAAACATCTAGACATGAGGCTGGCATATCAAACAATGGCGCTGATGTAAGTTCAATGATAAGTGCTGGACCATTCAGTATTAGTGCCAAAGACACTATTACAGTTACTTACGCACTATTGGCAGGTGGTTATAAAGATGAGATTATTAAGTCTGCTAAGGCTGCAAATTTATGGTTCTTTAATACAACTTCCAGTAAAAGTATTATGCACGAATTAGAAATAGGTTTATTACAGAATATTCCAAACCCTACTTCAGATAAAACTACAATATCATTTACCTTATCAAAAAACGAGTATATAAGACTAGATATTTATAATATTGAGGGGAAGCTAATGAAGGCAGTAGTGGCTGGAGAATTATCTAAAGGAAAGCATTCATATACTATAGACTTATCAAATTATAATTCTGGAGTATATACTTATAGACTTAGTAGCAATAAAGGAAGTATTAGTCACAAAATAATTAAAAAATAGATGAAATTAAACTTAGTACAACAGCTTATTCTACTTTCATTAGATAATAAAAAAGGCAGCTTTATTTCTCATGGACCACTATTTAATGTAGCTATTGCAGGAGCTGCTATTGCGGAGCTAATAGTCCAAAAGAAGATTCGTCTTTCTGAAAAAGTTATAAAAGTGTCAAATACTAAATCCACACATGATAAAGTACTAGATTATTTTTTAGAAAAAATATATAAATCCAAGAAGGAACATAGCTTATCTCATTGGCTCTTTCAACTAAATAATAATTCTCAAAAATCTATTGATATTTACGTTCAGGAGCTTATTGATAATAAAATACTATATCAAAAAGAAGCAAAGATTCTTTGGGTTTTTAATACTACAAACTTTCCTACAAAAGATAGCCACGAAGAGGATAAGCTTAGAGAAAAGTTAACTAACATTATTCTGAAGAATGAAAATACAATCAGTAGCTACGACAAAATACTTATTGGGCTAATTGATGTATGCGACTTAAATAAGGAGGTTTATGAGGAAAATCTTTCTAAAGAAACTAAAAAACGAATTAAAAAAATAATAAGTTCCGACAGCCTTTCGAAAACAATAAGAGATGAAATTGAAACTACTTATGCTACTTTAATTGTAGTAGTAACTACTATTATAACTTAGCCTGTATTATTAATCTTGTTTTTTGAACTTCCCTTCTTTCCATGCTTTAAAAAACTGAGCCCAGGCAAAAGGGTTTAATAATTGATTTGGCATATAACCACCATTCCAATAATTCTTACTTACATTCTGTTGCATTTGGTGGCGATAATTCATAGACCCATCCATAGGCATAAACTTACCTCTTTCTTTCATCTCTTCCCTAGCAAGATTTTTCATTGCTCTATCATAATCGTTCTCAGGCACTCGATGTTGAATAATAGCATATTCTAACGCATCTATATCCGACCAAGGATATATTACCGACTCTGTAAGCAGTAATGTATCATTTTGCATCATTTGAAAAAGTGTATATCTATTAGCGGTTAACGAATCTGGAATATAATAGGTTGAAAGTTTATAACCAATAGAGCTGAAAAGAATAGTGTCACCAGTATGAGCAACAAATGAGAAAAAGCCTTCCACATTTCCAAGGGTTCCAAGGGAAGTCCCTTTTATTCTAATATTTACAAAAGGAACTGGCTTTAAACTATCACCAGTAATTACCACCCCCGAAAACTGAATAACACGTCCTTCTACACTATCTTGTGCTTCTGCCTTAAAAGAGAAGAAAAAAATAATAAGAAATATATATGTTATTCTAAAAATAGTCATTAAGGATAAACAGTGGTAAGTACAAATTTATTGTGCGAAGATAAAGGAATTTGAGAATAAAAAACACTTTTTTACAAAACAAAAAGACCACCTGAATTAATCAGTTGGTCTTTCAATTTTGTGTACTAATCGATATCTTTATTAATCCAATGGATTAACTTGAAATTCAATTTTTGATTTAATCAGCAGTGGTAATTGTTCAACAGGAACTGGCTTAAGAATCTTTCCAAATACAAAGAAATAAAACCTATCTTGTTCTAAATACTTATCTACACTATCGTCATTTACATCAAAGATTAACTCCATATCTCCATCCTTAATATTTGTAGCTGCAGCAATTGTTACAGCCTCCATAGCATTGTCAGAATCTCCTAATCTAAAGCTTAACGACTCTAAGAATCCAAAATTCATCTGTGTATCAGAATCATCAACTTTTATGATTATCTGTTTAAATTTACCGTCACTAATTTTACCCTTATCAATTCCATTAGCTTCAAATACACTATCTATATTAATTTCATAATAAGCTTGGTACAGAAGATTTTCTCCTTTTGAAGATGTTGCAGCTGAGTCTAAATCAAAATGGTGGTCTGGCAAGTCCTGCTCTACTTTAAAAGATACCGCATCTTTAATTTTCTCACATGATTGTGTAAAAAGTGCTCCCATCACAAAAAGCGCTAAGACGCTAAAAAGTTTAATGTTTTTTTTCATGGTTCAATATTTTAAATGTTTGCTATTCAAATTTAGTGATATTATTAAATGCAAATATAAGGTATTATTATTAAATACAGAATACGTACTATACCTGTTTTTAACAATTCGTTCTTAAGAACATAAACCCATTTAGTTCTTATGTTCTAAAATGCTTCATTAAACCCTATAAATATCTTACTTCCGGAAGGCCCATAACTTAAATCAAAGCGTAATACAGAGCTCGTTTTTTCATCTATTAATAGTCTCAATCCAGCACCATAACCATAATGAAAGCTATTAAAAGCAAAATCAGAAACCCTAGGGGCTACTTGGCCTAAACCAACATAGGTTGCGCCATAAAAAATCCAATAAATAGGGAATCGCAGTTCAAACTGAGCCATTATCATATTCTTATCCCTATATCTAGCTTCATATATTCCTCGCATTCGGTATGCTCCTCCTACAACTGGCATCGATTGCACTGGTACATTTCCTGAGCTTAGTGTTGTATATAATTGTGAGGCAATAGTTATCTGTTTTATTGGAGTAATATAATACCTATAATCTAATGTAAATTGGTTATAATTAAACTCACTCCCCATACTTTCATCATAGAAATCATAAGACATATTAAAGTAAGATCCTTTTTTTGCTCTAATTCTATTATCCCTAGCCTCTCTAGATACAATTATACCTACACCTGATTGCAAACCACTATTAGTTTGAAGTACTGAATCATTTATATTCTCATCTAGAGAAGCAATATTTAAATAATCGTTATATGTATATTTTGCTCCAATATATATATTCTCAAATATATTATAACTAACTGATGGTGCAAATAATATATTCTTAAAGTCTACAAGATATGCTGAATCAAAATCATTGTTATTACCAAGACCAAAAAAATAGGACGGATAATCCATAAACATAAACTCAAACTTAGAATTTATCTTATTATCATTATTCATAAGATCGGTAATAAGATAGTATTTATACTGATTCTCCTGAGTAAAATACACATACGCTAATATACTCGAGGGTTGGATTAACGAATCCGAAAGAGTATTGCCCTTAAACTTAAATGCATTGTATTTTGTAACACCTATTACCATACCCGTTTCGGTTGCATAACCTGCAAAAGGTAATGGAGAATACTTAAATGCTTTCTCTATAAAAATTTGTGTTTTATCAGCTGTCGACACATCACTACTAGATGCTGTGTCTGACTGAGCTACAATAGTTGTAATACTAAAGAATACGAAAATAAAAGTAAAAAGTAATCTCATTAATTATCAAGTTATTATTAAAGTACAAATATATATAATTTATTAATTAGTCTATAGCGTCCATTTAATAATGATAGAATGTTATAGTAATTATCTTTTCTACACCTCGCAGTTATTGAAATTATTGGTTTGAGAATATTCAAACTTAGGATATTCAAACACTTCAGAACGTTTTTCTGTAATAGCATTAGAATATGCATATATGCCATTATAGTCCCTAATATCTTCGCCCATAGCTTCTATTTGTCGAAGATAGCATGAAACACTTTTTGCCTCTACAATAATCACTCTCTCTGAATGATGTACTACAGGGCTATGATTACGAAATTTATCATGCTCAAAACTCAAAACCCTTCTTCCATCTATCGTAATACCAACTTGCTCAAAGCTCAGACTTTTTCCCAATGCAGGAAGATTAATAAGACTTCTATCTGTTGCCACAAATGGGATATTCTCTTCTTCTTCAATTTCCTTAAAAAGAATATGGTTCCTTTTAGGGTCATTATGAAACTCTACACTTCTGTCATTCTTTGGTTTTCCAAAGCTTTTTTCTTCATAAACCTCCTGCGCTACTCTAGCCAATGGAGTAAAGTTTTCTCTATTTTCTCTGAAACCTTTAACAGCAAAAGTATAGTACGGAAGAATACCTAGTTTATTTAACTCACGGCGCAACTGCATACTATGCGAACGACGCGAAGCAGCACTAGTAAATACTTGCTGATTAACAATAATCCAGCCTGTATCTCTAAGCAACTCTATAGTTTTAATAGCTTCTGGAGTAATCTCCATTGTAGTTTCAAAATGCGTTTGAATAACAAATTGTTTAATCCCAATTTTAGCTGCCTTTTCCTTAAATTCCTTTAATATATCAATTAATTCTGAGCCTACACGCTGTGGTAAGTATGCAAGAATTCTAGTGCCTAAACGAACTCTTTGAAATACTGCTATTTTCTCTCCAGAAGTTTGCGCCTCAGATATTTCTTTCTTTCTTTTGGCTACATTATAGAATTCTTCAAGAATAGTCCTTAATCTGGCATCTGTATTCATAAAAGAATCACCACCAGTAATCAATATATCTTGAAGATGCGAATCGTTTTCAAAATAATTAAAGATGGATTTTCTTTTTTCATCTTTATCGATATTCCTATCCATTTTCTCCAAGTCAAAATTCAAAGAGCCCTTCTGAAATCCGTACATTCTCTGACAACTAACACAAAGACCTGCACAAGCTCTGCCCCTACCTTCAGGAATAAAGATTGCCACCTCAGGATATCTACGATGTACGCTATCCCCTTTTGGCAAATGCCATCCTGCAGCATTAGGTTTTCCATCTTCAATTATATCTTCTTTTTCCCAAGCTTTTATATCTCCAAAAGTATCAACAAGATCCTTACTATTGAAAATATAATCACGAATAGTACGATCATCTGCACTTAATTCACCCTTTGGTCCAATATGAACCAATGATAAAAAGTATGGATTAATAAAGATAGGAATGCCTTTTTTAACTCCATTTTCAAAGTTACGCATTACTGATTTTGGTAAAAGATTATTTGTTGTTAATCCTAATTGCTCTAGATTTTGAATTGCATAACGCAAATGGAAACGGTAATCATTCCACCATTTTTCTACGGAAACAAGCTTCTCTTCTAAAGATTTCTCAGTAGTAAAGTAATATATTTTATGTTCATTCTTACTATTCTCAATTATTGTGACCAGGCCTGTCATTACGCGTAATTTACTTTCTTTGCGCTTTTCAATAATATCAGTATCCATACCCTTAGGTATTGAATTCATACGTGATAATAAGTCCAGACCCGAGATGAATTCTTCTTCTTTTCTATTATAAACTCTTCCAATTAAGTTAAGCATATCATCGAAGAAATCATCAGTAACAAATGAATTCTCACCCTTAATACTTTGGTAAATCCAATAAAAAGGTTGACTTATAAACTTTTGATTATTTCTATTTGGATCTATAAATTCTCTGCCTTCATTTCGCAGTAATAAGAGCATTTGTATAATAGCCGCTTGCTTACTCTGCTTATCATCAATATCCGAATCATTAATTGATACTTGATTATGAAGATCTACTATTAAATTATCTTTAAAAGAATTATATGTGTTGGCAGTTCTAATAAATTCATAAAATATTGGAACCTGCTTTATGAATAACTTTATTATTTTAGTATATTTTTCTACAAAACTACTTTCTATATATGACATGCTCTACTCTTTTAAATAATTGATGATTGACAATAAAAGCCATAAAAGATTTACTATCCAAACAAATGTCCGAACTCATATTGAGTTGTAAAAAAAGCTTATAACAGCCTAGGACGTAGCTCGTAATTCACTATAAATCACACAACTGAAGGGTTAATCCTCATTATCTAGAGGACTAAAAAAAATAATTACCACTTTTTTAGCGGGATGCAAATATAGTAAAATTTATTCAATTTTTTACATTATATATTTACTGTAAAAGCTACACTTTATCAATATATTAAAATAGAAAATTACTCTGTTGAGAAACTCTAGATTCAATAAAAAATGTAAAAGATGGGTAATGTTAGGTAGAATTAGTTAATCTTTACAGCCGTCAATTTTTTCACAGGCTTTCTCTGCAGCAATTTGTTCTGCACCTTTTATGGAGAAATCTTTTGCTTTAGCAACTAACTTATTATCAACAAAAAGGTCAATATGATGAATCCCCTTCTTGCCTTTTGTTTCTTGATGGTGCTTAAATTCAATCTCAATTTTTTCTTTCTGCGACCATTCAATAAGGCGACTTTTAAAATTCGTCTCTTTTTGCTCTAGCTCATCAAGGTCTATTGAAACTTTATAGATTCTCTCTATAATTACTTTTTTGGTAAAATCGTAACCTTTATCAAGGTATATGGCTCCGATAAGAGCTTCAAACGCATCACCATTAAGGGATTTTGGTTGACTACCTTTATCTGAAGTTGCTCTCACAAGCTCATCAATTCCAAGCTTTACAGAGACTTTATTTAATTGACTGCGGCTCACCATTTTGGATCGCATTTTGGTAAGGAAACCCTCGTCTTTATATGGGAATATTTTAAACAAATAATCAGCCACAGCAGCACTAAGTATCGCATCACCAAGATACTCTAGTCGCTCGTTAGAATTTTTAACGCCTGACTGAAGTTCTTCGGCAACAGATTTATGACGAAAGGCAAGAGCATAAAGAAAAATATTTCCGGGATAAAACCCGAAAATATTTTTTATAGAATCTGATAATTCTTTCTCTTCACCTTTGGCAAATTTAGCTTTTATTGTAGACTTAAAATCTAAAACCAAGGTATGATTATTTTTTGAATTTTCTAAATACCATTGATGCATTATGCCCACCAAAACCAAAGGTATTAGAAAGCGCAACGTTTATTTCACCTTTTACAGCTTCATTAAACACAAAATTAATCGCATCATAGTTAATATTAGGATCCTTCTCTTCAAAATTAATAGTTGGAGGCACTGTATTAGTATGAATAGCCATAATTGCAGCCATTCCTTCAAGTGCACCAGCAGCACCAAGTAGGTGTCCTGTCATTGATTTTGTAGAGTTTACAAAGATGTCTTTAGCATGTTCGCCAAATACTAATTCAATAGCTTTTGGCTCAGCAACATCACCAACAGGAGTAGATGTGCCATGAGTGTTGATATGATCAACATCTTCTGGGGTCAATCCTGCGTCAGATATTGCATCACGCATTGACTTAGCTGCACCTTTACCTTCAGGGTGTGGTGCAGTCATATGATGGGCGTCTCCAGAAAGACCGGATCCAGCAACCTCTGCATAAATTTGAGCACCTCTAGCAAGAGCGTGTTCCATTTCTTCAAAGATTAGTGCAACTCCGCCTTCACCCATAACAAAACCATCACGGTTTTTGTCAAATGGACGAGAAGCTTTTGCTGGCTCATCATTTCGTGTTGATATAGCGTGCATTGCGTTGAATCCTCCAACGCCAGCTTCATATACTGAAGCTTCACTACCACCTGTAACAAAAACATCAGCTTTACCCAAACGGATATAGTTGAATGCATCTGCCATAGCATTTGTAGAACTAGCACAAGCAGCCACAGTTACATAATTGGGTCCCATAAATCCATACTTTATCGATATATGACCAGCAGTAATATCTGCTATCATTTTGGGAATAAAAAATGGATTAAACCTTGGGGTTTCATCATTCTTGGCAAAATTTATCATCTCATCAGAGAAGGTCTTCAATCCACCAATTCCAGAGCCCCATATTACACCAATACGTTCTAGGTCTTCTTTTTCTAGGTCTAACTTGCTATCAGTAATAGCTTCTGCTGCCGCTATCAAACCAAATTGCCCACATGGATCAAGCTTTCGAGCTTCCTTGCGGTCAAAATAATCTGTGGCAATATAATCTTTTACTTCACATGCAAATTTAGTTTTAAACTTATCTGCATTGAAGTTCTTTATAGGAGCGGCGCCGCTTACCCCATTGACCAACGACTCCCAGCTCTGCTGCAAGTTGTTGCCTAATGGCGTAAGTGCTCCAATTCCTGTTACAACTACACGTTTTAAATCCATAATAGAATTTTTTTGTGTTATCCGTTGTTTTCTACGTATGCAATAGCATCACCTACAGTTGTTATTCCTTCAGCTTTATCATCTGGAATAGCAATATTGAATTCCTTTTCGAATTCCATAATTAACTCAACTGTATCTAGTGAGTCTGCTCCTAAATCATTTGTGAAGCTTGCTTCTGCTGTAACTTCGCTCTCGTCAACACCTAATTTGTCAACAATAATTGCAGTAATTCTGTTTTTAATATCCGACATGTTATTATAATTTTAAATTAAACTATATGCAAAGAAAAAACTATTAGTCTAATTAACCAAACATAAAAAACAAAAATATTGCTTTTTATAATTTATTAACTTACTAATTACTAGATAACAACAAACTTTAAAATAAATATATCTACCGTATTTTACTGATTACCAGCTAGTAAACTATTAATGCTAAAAAAACACATATTATAAACTAACTACCTTATTTTATGCTACTTACATTAAGTATAGTTTCATATAATTAATAAAATACTTTTAATAAATAACCCAATTTGTTAAATTTTAACGGTTTTTAATAGTAAACCATCAATTATAAAAATGTTTTATTACGTGTAATTTTGCTTTTCTGCCTACAAAAACAATAATCTATGGCACTAGGTAATTAAAATTATAATAGAACCCTAGCGCAACAGTTAAAAGTTCTTCTGGTTTTCCATTTGCCAAGTATGTATTATCAAACCTGATTACAAAAGTTGCTAGAGTATTTTTAGAAAATCTGCTATTTACCAAATACAAATTTATATCACTGCTTAGTATAATTAATTTTATGCACAGATAAAATAATTTGAAACATGATAATATATAACAGCATTTTTTTCATATAATAATGATTATTAATAGATTATATTTATATAGTAAATGAATACACAAATATAATAAAATTCACAACTTTAAAAATATCAAGTTTACTAAATTAATCTATTGGAACATAGACAATGATTTGTATATTTGTATCTTATTGAATAAGATATCTATATTTGCATAATAAAAAATTGCAAATTACTTAAACCTAAACGAAAATAAAGATGCAAGAATCAATAGCAATAGTATGTGGGGGCGGGCCAGCACCAGGAATAAATGCTGTAATAAGCTCAATCTCACGTACATTTTTAAGATCTAACTATAGAGTTATTGGCGTACACCAAGGGTATAGGGGATTATTTTCCAAGGATAGGGAAACGATTGATATTGATTTTAAATTCGCAGATAGAATCCATAATATTGGTGGTTCGGCATTGCAAATGAGTAGATATAAGCCAAAAAATGAGGAATTCAATTCTGATTTTTTTGAAGAAAATAATGTAAAATTATTGGTAACTATTGGTGGTGATGATACGGCTTCTACTGCAAATCGCATATCAGAATATCTATTATCACAAGACCTGCTTATTAAAAATATTCATGTGCCAAAGACTATCGATAATGACTTACCATTACCTGAAGGAATACCTACTTTTGGGTATCAATCGGCTAAAGAAGAGGGCGTTACTATAGCAAATACTGTATATGAGGACGCGCGCACTAGTGGCAACTGGTTTATAATAAGCGCCATGGGTCGTGAGGCTGGCCACCTTGCTTTTGGCATTGGTTCGGCGGTACAATTTCCAATGATTATTATTCCTGAAATGTTTAATAAAACGGAAATCAGCATTGATAAAATTATCAGATTAATGATTTCTACAATCTTAAAACGAAAGATACTAGGCATTGGATATGGAGCAATAATTATTAGTGAAGGGGTTTTTCACTTTTTGTCTGATGAGGAAATTAAATCAACTGGTATCAACTTTCAATACGATGATCATGGACATCCTGAGTTAGGAATTATAAGCAAGGCACATGTTTTTAATATACTACTTTCGCAGGAAATGAAAAAGCTTGAATTAGATATACGAAGCAGACCGCAGGAACTTGGGTATGAATTACGCTGTATTAAACCTGTTGCATATGATTTAGTATATTGCAGTTTGTTAGGAATGGGAGTTAAACGCCTATTTGATGCAGGGCATACAGCTTGTATGGTTACTGCTGATACTGCAGGAAACATCTCTCCTCTTTTTCTTTCTGATGTACAGGATGAAAATGGTAAAATAAAGCCTCGCTTAGTAAATATTAACTCTGAAAGAGCAAGAATGGTTTTTGAAGATGGCTTACAGTATATCAATCCTGGAGATTGGGAAACTGCTAAGGAGTTTGTTGAAAATCCTAAATATTATGATTTTAAAGAAATATTAAACTGGTAATTTTCACTATTTAATTAATAATTGATATGAATTTCTTTTACCACTTTGGGAAATATCTTATTCTATTGAAAGACACTTTTAAACGTCCTTTAAATCATCGTTACTTTCTGCGTCAGTTAGTTAGCGAAATAGACGCAATAGGATTAAACTCACTAGGAATTGTAACTATTATTTCTGTTTTTATTGGAGCGGTATTGGTAATTCAGACTGGTTATCAAATGCAGAATCCACTAATTCCAGCATATACACTTGGCTATGGGCTTCGAGAATCTGTAATCCTTGAGTTCTCACCAACAATAGTAAGCCTTATTTTGGCAGGTAAAATTGGCTCTAGCATTGCTTCCCAAATTGGAACGATGAGAGTTACAGAGCAGATTGACGCCTTAGATATTATGGGTGTAAATTCTGCTAATTTTCTTATTCTCCCTAAAATACTTGCTGGTATTTTTACATTTCCATTTATTGTAATAATAAGCATGATAGTAAGTATTACAGGAGGGTATCTAGCAGCAGTAATGTGGGGAATCTCCACATCTATGGATTTTATTTCTGGATTAAACTACTGGTTTGTTCCATTCGAAATAGCATATGCTATTTTAAAAGCAACATTCTTTTCATTTTTAATAACAAGCATATCTGCTTTTCATGGTTATTATGCAAGTGGAGGAGCAGTTGATGTTGGGAAATCCAGCACAAAAGCTGTTGTTTACTCTAGCATTGCATTATTATTATCTAATTTAATAATTACTAAAATTATTTTAGGATGATCGACGTTAGAAATATAAATAAGTCATTTGACGATAAACGTGTGCTAAATGACATAAGCCTAGTTTTTGAGGAAGGCAAGCAAAACTTAATCATCGGACAAAGTGGGTCTGGCAAGACTGTTCTCTTAAAGTGTCTAGTAGGGCTTTTTGAGCCTGACACTGGCAGTATACTGTATAGCGGCAGGGATTTTGTATCCATGAATAAAGATGCTCGAAAAGAGATCAGAAAAGAGATAGGAATGCTTTTTCAAGGTAGTGCATTATTTGATAGTATGACGGTAATGGATAATGTAATGTTTCCTTTACTAATGTTTTCTAATATGAGTAATAAAGAAAAGATTGACAGAGCAAACTTCTGTATTGACAGAGTAGGGCTTAATGACGCTCATTATAAATTACCTTCAGAAATTAGCGGAGGAATGCAAAAAAGGGCAGCAATTGCTAGAGCAATATCATTAAATCCTAGATACTTATTTTGCGATGAGCCAAACTCTGGTTTGGACCCTAAAACAGGTGTAAAAATAGATAACTTAATTGAAGAGATTACACAAGAGTATAATATAACTACCATTATTAACACTCACGATATGAATTCTGTGATTCAGCATGGTGATAATATAAATTATATATTCGAGGGCAATGTATGGTGGCAAGGAAATAAGGATACATTTCTGGGAAATGACAATCCAGAATTACAAGATTTTATATATTCTACGGAGTTATTAAAACGCATAAAACCAAAATAACATAATGAATTATTTAGATGCAATAATTGCAATTCCTTTATTGTGGTTTACTTATAAAGGCTTTAGTAAGGGGTTGATAATAGAATTAGCTACACTTATAGCCTTATTATTAGGAATTTATATTTCAGCTCACTTTTCTGATTATACTGCTGATTTTCTTCGTCAAAAGTTAGACTTTCACAGTGAGTATATGAGTATTATATCTTTTAGTCTTACTTTTATTGGAGTAGTATTTCTTGTAATGATTTTCGGGAAAAGCCTTGAAAAAGTAATTAACGTCTTACTCTTAGGTTTTGTAAATAAAATATTGGGAGGGGTTTTTGGACTTATTAAAGTATCTTTTGTTCTAAGTATACTTATATTTATTCTTACAACCTTTCAGATAGAAGAAAAGATAATTGACCAAAACATACAAGATGAATCATTATTATACCCTCCAATAAAACTTATTGCCCCAATGGTATTCCCTGTAATAAAAGAATCTAATGTCGATTTTCTTGACAAATTGGATGATGCGGTACATAATGGACTAGACCTAGATAAGATTACAAACTAATTTGCTTAGAATATCCAACTAAGAATTATCTTCCCGTAACCAAATACTCCATTTTGCTGAAATGAATCATTTTGTAGATAACGTGCATATTCCAAATAAAAATGTGAGTATTGTAATACTACACCATATCTTCCAAGAATTTTTGTGTGATCATAATCATCATAATTATACTCATAAATATTATCAGAGAACTGAATTAAACTACCTTCAACTGACCCATCGCGTATAATATAAGATAGAATTCCTTCGGTAAAAAAGTAAAATTGAAATTTACGAGTCATTCTTTTATTTAAATATTCCGCTTGTTTTTCCAAGCTCTGCTCTCGAATATGTTTAGGAATAATTTTTCGTCTATGCTTATTCATCTTAGCAATATCACTTGCTTTAAAATCATAAGTGTTCTTATCATTAGCAATACCATAATAGTTCATATATGAGTCGGTATATCTACCAAACTTAAATCTAAAGCCAATTTCAGTACTCATATTTAAAGCACCCAAATGGGCCGTACCAAAATAGTGCAGCTCATTAACAGGACTCCATAATGGAATCATTGCCATATATTGAACTTCATAATCTAATATTATCCCATTACTCAACTGATTATCCCAACCTTTAGCAGTAGGGTTATCAATAGCCTCATGAACAAAATTTTGTGCTTCACCAGCCATAGCTGCTGGACCTTGCACCCCTGCTGACAATGCTGAGGACAGCTTTCTCCCTTTAAAAAATTGATTAGATACTTTTTTATACACAAAGTATAACTGACCAGCATATGGCCTGTCGGTAGAATCTACGGTTGTAATTTGTGTGTTTTGAGGAGTATACATATCATGATTAAAGCTCAAGCCAAAATCCTTATACTTTGTATCAAAACCAAGAAGCACCTTATCTGCTACTTTATTATTAAATATCCTATGGACAAACTCCAGATGAATTCCATCCGTATAATACTTGTCAGATTGAAACCAATAAGTAAATAGATCATTAGATTCATTTAGCTTAATAAATTCCACTTGCTTATAATCATCAGTTTTATCTTGTGCAAAAAGAATGCTTGACAAAACCATAAGTAACAATAATACAATTATTCTCATTTTATTAATTTATTTTCAATTTTGTATAAATATATTCTATTAATTATAAAAATTTAAGCAGACTAGAACCAGTATCCAAGGCTCATAAATGCCCCAAATTCACGTGAAGTAAAAGAATAATCACCAGATATTGATATTGGGCCAAACATCGAGTTCAGGCCATATTCAAGAGACATCCCTCCATAAATTCTTCTAACGTCAATAAACATATGAGCAAAATCGGCATCTAATGCAGTTATTGCTAACTTATAGGTAAGAAAATTATTATCAATAAACTCCCACCTTGGAGCAATACTAAGTTGCCAAGTATTAGCAGCACCTTCTTCCAGGTATAATAAACCAGGCATTGGACTATACCATTGAATTCTACTTTCATTTAAGCCTCCAACTCTATATTCTAAAAGAGTATTATTCACACCATAAGTTCCAAAACCCACAAAACCAAAAGTTATTATTTTAAACTTTTTGCTAATACTAACTATATTAGTAGATTTTAGCCAAGCAGTAACATCTATTTCTCCTTTATCATTAACAAATAAATCAGCTCTACCTTTAATTCTGTTACCCTTAGTAGGAAAAGAATTTCTATCCCATGAATCTTGAATTAAAGCCGCATATATTTTACCATAATTATCTGAAAGCCCTTGAAAACCAGTAAATGATTTAGTGTTATGAATACCATAACCCGATGTCTCTACTCCAAAAATTGCTCTATAATAAGAATTAAAATACCGATGAACAAACACATCCCAAACAACTCTATTATAATTATATTTGAACTCCTCTTTGTGATCTAAATATGAATGAACATAAAAATTATCAAACTGAAACGAAGTACCTATACCATAATCGGACCCACGATCAGTAGTATATCTAAGTTTAAATTGTGGCGCCTGACCTGCAACAATATCCATTTCTAATAAAGAGCCATAAATTAGCTTATTTCTAAAATTAGCACCTATTTTAACATTAATACCATAATAAGTATCAAATCTTAATCCTATATTAAAATCATCCTCAACTTTCTCTTTTACTTTTATTTCAACAACATAGCCGCTATCTCCCTCATTAAAACTAGTAGTGATTTTTTTAAAATATCTTGAGCCATAAAGTCTATTAATCTTTCTTTTAAACTCCT
>JAOZSY010000141.1 GCA_029939445.1 Bacteroidales bacterium | reverse complement strand
GAATTTACTCTTTTTGTTTGGCGAGGGCCAATAATTTGCTCATTGCAATATGGTGAAAAGCCCTTATTTGCAAGAAATATTGTTGATCTACTTAAATCAATACAGCTCATATGAATTGATGATTGATGGTAGTATACTGAAAGCACATCTTCTGGTTTATTATTCAAATTACCAAAACTCTTAATAAGATTTGCTAAGGCGACATTCTTATAACCAGTATTTCTTTCTGAGTCTGCTACTTCAAAATCATAAGCAATATTATTATTATTAGATATCTTTCGCATAAACTCAATAACAGATTTTTTAGCCTTACCTACGCCATTAGTAATAATATCGGTAACAACTAAAGCTCCTGCATTAATAAAAGGATTACGAGGAATTCCCATTTCGTATTCCAGCTGAACTAATGAGTTAAAAGCAGTTCCAGACGGCTCCTTTCCCACTCTATCCCATACTGCTTCATCATACTTTTGTATGGCCATGGTAAGTGTGAATAGTTTTGCAATACTTTGTATAGAAAACTTTTCTGAGGCATCGCCAACACTATAATCTTTACCATCAACAGTATGCACAGCAATCCCAAATTTATTAGGATCTACTTCCGCTAAGGCAGGAATATAATCTGCAATAATTCCTTTATTGCTTTCTTGCCTTACTTCTTCATATATTCTATCTAATATTTCTTGATAATCCATAAAACAAAAGTAAATTAAAATTTTTAATTAATAAGCATAAAAAAAGAGAAGTTTAAGCTTCTCTTTTTCTTTATCTGATCTTCTTAAAGATTATAAAGCATCCATTTCTGCTTTTATTTTCTTAAAACTATCATAATCCTTAGTTTGAGAATAAACTCCTTTAAGCATAATCATCGTATTTTTATCCTTAGGTTGTAATGTATGACATTTTTCAAGATAAGGTTTAGCTTCCAATAATAAGTCTGTAGCTTCTTTCATTAAAGCATCATATTTTTTAGCTTGTTTCAAAGGTAAATTACTTGCTTCAACAATTAATGCAGATGCTCTGTTATTCAACATTGCACCCATATTGTATGCTGCGTCAAAATAATCAGGGTTAAGCTCTAATGCATTTTTATAAGCAGCAATACCTTTAACCATTGCGTCAGCTTGTTGCTCTTGATTATAAGAGGTGTCATTCACCATCTTATCATAGTTAGCACCAATAGCGTATTGCAAATTAGCATTCTTAGGATCAGCAGCAGCAGCTTCTAAAAGAATCTTTTCTGCTTCAATAGCTCTATCATTCTCTAAATAAATATTAGCTTCTGTAAGTAATAAATTCTGATTAGATGGAATGATTTTTCTACCTTTTTGAATTGAGGCAATAGCAGCATCAACATCTTTTTTTCCAATATACATGTTTGCTAGTGTAACATATACAGCAATATTATACGACCCTTTATCAGCTAACTCATTATAATACTTTAAAACATTTGCAGTATCTTTATTCTTTTCTGCAACATATCCTGTATATAAAACTAAGTTTGAATCAACATCTCCTAATTCACTTTTAATAACACCTGCTTTAACAAATGCAGAAAAAGCAGCATCAAGATTTTCAGCCTTAAACTTAGTAATACCATCATTATAATACATCTGGCTAATTTTTTGTAATCCTAATTCAGCAGTTTGAGGATTAAGTTCAAACTTTATAAACTTAGGGTCTAACTGTATACATTTTAGATAAGCTTGATGAGCAACTTCTAATACGTCTCCTTTTTCAGCAGATTTATACGATTCTTCATCATCAAACTCATAATGGTCAACTTTACCATTCGAAAAATAAACTGTAAAATCATATGGATAATACCAACGCTCACCGTTTTCTAATTTACCATAATTACGCTTACGCTCTGGTTGGCTAAGACGCATAACTACATCATCTTCTGAAACACCTTTTACAATACCATCAGTCATATGAGCAAAAGTATATAATTGTAAATAGATATTACCTTTATAAAACCATGTTTTGGCTTCATCTTTTGTTCCTTCATGCTCTGATGCTTTATCTATCTCAGGCATTGCTTTCTGTGGCTGACCATTCTTCAAGTAATTGTATGCCGAAGCAACTGCATTTCCTTGAGCCATAGCCATATTTGCCATTAAAGCTATTATTAATACTAAACTAATTCTTTTCATATTTATTAATTTTTAAAAATTGATATTAGCACTATTCAAATTCCGCGCCAAAATTACAAAAAACATTATTATAAATTTCAATAACGACCTATCATTTTAAATAATAAGTCGTTATCTAGATAATAACCTTTTAATTCTATTGCTCTTTTTCTGTATTTTCTTTCTCTGAAGAGTCATTTTCGGCAGAGGAATCATCAGAATTTTCATCCTCAGGTTTTCTTTCAATTAAATTGCCATCTTCATCATAAAGCTCAGCAACCTCTTCTTCTTCTTCTATTTTCTTAACTTTAGCTACAGCTGCAATAAAGTCTTTTTCACCAACTTTAATAAGACGCACTCCTTGAGTAGCTCTTCCCATTACTCGTAGTTGATCAATCGACAAACGAATTACTATTCCCGAACGATTAATAATCATTAAGTCATCTTCATCCGTAACATCTTTTATCGCTATTAAGTTTCCAGTTTTTTCTGTTACATTAATGGTTTTTACACCCTTTCCTCCTCTATTAGTTATTCTATAATCATCTACAGAAGAACGTTTTCCATAACCATTTTCCGAAACAACCAATACATTAGATTCATTGTCGGCAATAGTAATTAATCCTATTACTTCATCTGTATCGGCCATATTAATACCACGAACACCAGCAGCAGTACGTCCCATCGAACGAACTTTGCTTTCAGGAAAGCGAATTGCTCTACCAGATTTTATAGCAATCATGATATCGTTACTACCATTAGTCAATCGAGCTTCTAATAGCTCATCTCCTTCGCGTATAGTAATAGCATTTATTCCATTCTGACGTGGTCGAGAATAAGCTTCAACACTTGTTTTCTTAATAATACCCTTCTTGGTACCCATTACTATATAATTATTCTCAAGGAATTCTTTATCAGTTAAATCCTTAATATTGATAAATGCTTTCACATTATCTTCTCTATCTATATTTATAAGGTTCTGAATAGCTCTCCCTTTAGAAGTTTTGCTGCCTTCTGGTATTTCAAATACACGCATCCAATATACTTTACCAAACTCGGTAAACAGAAGCATATAATTATGATTTGTAGCTACAAATATTGTTTCTATGAAATCTTCATTTCTAGAAGTAGAACCTCTAGAACCCCTACCACCTCTATTCTGAGTACGGTATTCGGTAAGTGGAGTACGCTTAATATATCCTAAATGAGAAATAGTAACTACAACTTCTTCATTAGGGATAGTATCTTCAATCTTAAAATCTTCAGCAGCATATTCAATTTTACTTGCTCTTTCATCGCCATAGCGCTCTATCATTTCCTGAAGTTCTTCCTTAATAATACTCATACGAAGCTCTTTGCTGGCTAATACAGATTTAAGATATTCTATAAGTTTCATTAACTCATCATACTCTGCCTTTAATTTGTCAGCTTCCATTCCTGTAAGCTTTTGCAGACGCATATCCAATATCGCTCTAGCCTGAAGTTCTGATAATTCAAACTTCTCCATTAAGCCATTACGAGCTTCCTCGGGATTCTTAGATGCGCGAATAAGCTCTATCACTGCATCAATATTATTTAATGCAATTAATAAACCTTCTAAAATATGTGCTTTCTTCTCAGCAGAAGTAAGTTCATATTGAGTACGGCGAACCACAACTTCATGACGGTGATCAATAAAATGAACAATCATATCTTTTAAGTTCAATAACATTGGACGACCTTTTACAAGTGCAATATTATTAATACTAAAACTAGATTGTAGCTGAGTATATTGATATAATTTATTAAGAACTACTTTTGTTACAGAATCTTTACGAAGCTCATAAACAATTCTAATTCCGTTACGATCACTTTCGTCACGAATATCTGCAATTCCTTCTATTTTCTTTGCATTTACAAGATCAGCAGTCTTCTTAATCATCTCTGCTTTATTCACCTGATATGGTATTGAAGTAAAGATAATCTTGTCGCGGCTTCCATTACTACCCTCTTCAAGGTACGATTCACCTCGCATTACAATTCTGCCTCTACCAGTTTCGAATGCCGATCGAACTCCTTCATAACCATAAATAATACCTCCTGTTGGAAAATCAGGCGCAGTAATATACTTCATCAATTCAGGAATAGTAATGTCATTCTTATCGATGTATGCAATACAACCATTAATTACCTCAGTAATATTATGTGGAGCCATATTCGTTGCCATACCCACAGCAATTCCTGACGCACCATTTATTAAAAGGTTAGGAATTTTTGTAGGAAGAACAGTAGGCTCCTTTAATGATTCATCAAAATTAGGTCGGAAATCTACAGTATCCTTATCCAAATCGGCAAGCATATCTTCCGAAATCTTGCGCAAACGAGCTTCCGTATAACGCATAGCCGCAGGGCTATCACCATCAATAGAACCAAAGTTACCCTGTCCATCAACTAGTGGATAACGCAATGACCAATGCTGTGCCATTCTTACCATAGTATCATAAACAGAAGAGTCGCCATGTGGGTGATACTTACCCAAAACTTCTCCTACAATTCTTGCTGATTTTTTATGAGATCTATTTGATAAAACTCCTAAATCAAGCATACCAAATAAAACTCTTCGGTGTACTGGCTTAAAACCATCACGTACATCCGGTAATGCTCTACTTACAATTACTGACATTGAGTAGTCAATATAAGCAGCTTTCATTTGGGTTTCAATATTCACATTCACAATATTACCGTGATTGTGACCCATTTCTTCATTATTCTCCATATTGTTTCCGTCTTCGCTCATCGTATATTATAATTTCTTTTAGGTTTCTTAAAATATATCTATGAATACCAGCATATTAACCAGTATATAAACTTCGATTTATTAAGGCACGAATTTAATGAAAAAATGCATTACTATTTGCATAATTTAATTCACATATTATAAACAATTTCATGTTAAAAAAAGCTAAACTATATTAATGTGATAACTAATGCTTAAACTAACTTTGAGGTTGAAATAATAAGCTGTATTTTTGTAAGCTTGAATAAATAGATTACAACCCAAATATTAATAAGATGGAAGCAAAGTTTTCGCCAAGAGTAAGAGAAGTATTAAACTATAGTCGTGAGGAAGCCATTAGACTTGGTAACGAATATATTGGAATAGAACATTTATTATTGGGTATTTTACGAAATGGAACAGGAAAGGCAATTAGTATATTGGTAAAACATTCTATTGATTTAAAAGAACTTCGCCTTTTGATAGAAAAAGCTGTTCAGAGTGATGCCAAAATAGAAGATGACAAAGAAATTCCTTTGGTTCGTCAAGCAGAAAAATGTCTAAAGCGCACCTATTTAGAGGCTAAAGTTTTTAAATCGGATATGATTAATATAGAACATCTTCTACTAGCCATACTACGAGATGAAGATAATGTAGCTACTCGAACTATTGAGAAATATGGACTTAATTATAAAATTGCAAATGAAGATTTAAGATCATGGATTTCAAATACCATAAGCAATGAGCCTAAAAAACCTCAAGCACAGGCCGCGGCGGCTTCAGAAAGTTCTGCATTTGAAGATGATGATAAGCAAAGCTATGAATCTAATACTCCTAAAAAAGGAGATAATAAAACTAAAACCCCTGTTCTTGATAATTTCGGAAGAGATTTAACAAAAATGGCTATCGATAATAAGCTCGACCCAGTTGTTGGTAGAGATAAAGAACTGGAACGTATCTCACAAATACTTTCTAGAAGAAAAAAAAACAACCCAATACTAATTGGAGAACCTGGTGTTGGTAAGTCTGCAATTGCTGAAGGATTAGCCCTGAGAATAGTTAATAAGCAGGTCTCACGCATTTTATTTAACAAAAGGGTTGTTTCCCTAGATGTTGCTTCTTTAGTTGCAGGAACTAAATATAGAGGGCAGTTTGAGGAAAGAATGAAAGCTTTAATAAATGAATTGGCAAAGAATCCAAACATTATAATATTTATTGATGAAATACATACTATGGTTGGTGCTGGTGGAGCTCAAGGCTCGCTAGATGCATCAAATATGTTTAAGCCAGCATTGGCAAGAGGCGAAATTCAATGTATTGGAGCCACTACCCTAGATGAATATCGTCAGAATATTGAAAAAGATGGAGCATTGGAACGTAGGTTTCAGAAAATAATAGTTGAGGCTACTAATGAAGAAGAAACAATAGAGATTCTTAATAATATAAAAGGCCGCTACGAAGACCACCATTTGGTAAGATATACCGATGATGCAATTAAAGCTTGTGTTACTTTAACGCAAAGATATGTTAGCGACAGATTTCTTCCAGACAAAGCTATTGATGCTTTAGATGAAGCGGGCTCTAGAGTTCACATAACTCATATTAATGTTCCTCAGCGCATTTTAGATATTGAAACTAAAATGGAGGAAACTCGCAAGCAAAAACTTGATGCTATTAAGCAACAACGATACGAAGATGCAGCAAATTATCGTGATAAAGAGTCGAAGCTTATTAAAGATATTGATGATGAGAAGGAAAAATGGGAGAATGATTCAAAAATTAATAGAGAGGCTGTTACTGAAGAGAATGTGGCTGACGTTGTGGCTATGATGACTGGAATTCCTGTACAAGGAATTGCAAATGATGAGGGCGCAAAACTTATGGAAATGGAGAGTGATTTACAGGCTTCCATAATTGGTCAGAATACTGCTATAACAAAGATTACAAAGGCAATACAGCGAAATAGAGCTGGACTAAAAGACCCAAATAAACCCATAGGATCATTTATTTTTCTAGGGCCTACAGGTGTTGGTAAAACTCATTTGGCAAAAAC
>JAOZSY010000375.1 GCA_029939445.1 Bacteroidales bacterium | reverse complement strand
GGCCCACCTTCTCCCGCAAACATTCGTGTAGGATCTTCACCCTCGCGCTTAAATGGAAATACTCCTGCCGCAAATGGAAATTCACCAGGAACATTTTCCATCAAATTCCATCGCAATATATCGCCCCAAGCTTTATATTTAGGCATACTAACTTTTGGAATTTGCAAATGCGATAGCGACTCGGTATGAGTCTCAATCTTCAATTCCTTATCTCGTACTTTAAAAGTATAGACTAAGTCTTTATATTTTTTGACTTTTTCATCCCAACCATCTATTATGCGCATGTTTTTACGATCAATAATGTCCTTCTGGTCTTCGTATAGTTCTTTCAATTTCTTAATTGTTGGCTTATCAGAAGTAGAGTTTAACATTTTCATGGTCATATCCAAACCATACAATTTCTGTACTTCACCAGCTTGTTTTTCTGCCCATTCGTTATAATTACGAACAGTATCTGATATCTCTGACAAATAACGAATTCGTTTTGGAGGAATAATATAAATCTTCTCTGGCGGAATATTAGCCTCGTCCAATGCATCTGCAAAGTTCTTTCCTGTTTTTGAACTTACCAATTGCATCAGTTTATGAAAAAAGCGATTAACACCAGGATCATTAAATTGCGATGCTGTTGTGCCAAAAACAGGCATGTCTTTGGAATCCTCATCCCAACGATCATGGTTACGTTGATATTGTTTCTTCACATCGCGCAAAGCATCTAGAGCTCCACGTTTGTCAAATTTGTTTAAGGCAATAATATCAGCAAAATCCAACATATCAATTTTTTCCAACTGTGTAGCTGCTCCATATTCAGGAGTCATTACATAAGCTGCAATATCGCTATGTGATGTGATTTCAGTATCACTTTGTCCAATACCTGAAGTCTCCAAAATAATTAAATCATAATTAGCCACCTTTACAATATCAAGAGCATCTTGCACATATTTAGAAACCGAAAGATTAGATTGGCGAGTAGCCAAGGATCGCATATAAACTCTAGAATTATTAATGGAATTCATACGAATACGATCTCCTAGAAGTGCACCGCCAGTTTTACGTTTCGAAGGGTCAACAGAAATAATAGCAATGGTTTTATCAGGATAATTATCCAGAAAGCGACGAATAATTTCATCCTCTAAAGAAGATTTTCCTGCTCCACCAGTTCCAGTAATACCAACCACAGGCACATCCGATTTTTCAGCTTCAGCTTTAATACTTTTAGCTAATTCTGAAACTGCCTCGGGGTGATTCTCAACTGCAGAAATCAGTTGAGCAATACTATTAACATCTTTTGCTTTTATTTTTTCAATACCAAAATTAATATTTGTTCCAGTGGCAAAATCACAACCTTGAACCAAGTCATTAATCATTCCTTGCAAGCCCAATTCGCGACCATCGTCAGGGGAATAAATTCTTGTAATGCCATAATTCATCAGCTCCTTAATTTCTGAGGGAAGAATTACTCCTCCTCCTCCTCCATAGATTTTGATATGACCGTTACCACTTTCCTGCAAAAGGTCGTACATATACTTAAAAAACTCAATATGACCTCCTTGATATGAAGTAAGAGCAATTCCTTGCACATCTTCCTGAATAGCACAATCTACAATCTCTTGTACCGAGCGATTATGCCCAAGGTGAATAACCTCTGCACCAGTAGATTGAATTAATCTACGCATTACATTGATTGCAGCATCGTGGCCATCAAAAAGACTAGCTGCGGTTACTATTCTAACACTATTTTTGGATTTATATCTGTCTTTATTTATCATAATATTAGCTTGTTTTATCCGTGTGTTTGTTGTTTTATTATTCTTCTAAAAAGAATGCGAAAGATAGTGAAAAAAGAGGCTTATCTTAGATAAAATTTGTAGGAGGAACTAATGGTTATAAGTCTTATCACTTAAATTATTATATAAAGTAAAAAAGGGATTTGCAGTATGCAAATCCCTTTTCAATAAAATATTGAACGATTATCTTATAATAATACTTTTCTAATAATAACCTTATCTTTTGTAGATATATTGATTATATATAGTCCTTTATGGAAACCCGATACATTGAAAATGATAGATGAGGAATTAACCACTTCTTTTGTTTCAACAACTCTTCCCATATTAC
>JAOZSY010000016.1:21906-22557 GCA_029939445.1 Bacteroidales bacterium | reverse complement strand
CATAATGGTGATATGCTTATTTTAACAAAACCTATTGGTACAGGAATTATTTCTTCGGCAGTAAAGAAAGGTGTTGTAAGCGACGAAACTCGTGATTTTGTAACTCAGCAAATGGCTACTCTTAATAAGATAGCTTCCGAAACTATGCTTAAGTACGATGTGCACGCTGCAACTGATGTTACCGGCTTTGGGCTTTTGGGTCATCTGCGCGAAATGGTGATGAATACTAAAGTAGGAGCGGAGCTGGATTTCAATAAAGTACCATTTTTTGATGATGCTCGTAAATTTGCCACAGCAGGAATTATCCCTGCAGGAAGTAAGAATAACCTTAAATGGGTTTATGAGGATATAATATTTGGCAAAGAGCTTAGTGATATTGATAAAATACTTCTTGCTGATGCTCAAACTTCTGGTGGATTGCTCATAGCTGTAAACCCAAATGAGGCTGATACTTTATTGGAAGAACTAATTGACAAAGGGTTGAAAGCTAGTTTAATAGGAAAATTTACAGGAAATAACCCTGGTAAAATTAAGGTATAATGAGCTCTCAGTATATAGTTGGATAGATTGCTAAACTGTATAATTGTAATTATTCTTAAATAACTTAACAATACTTCCGCTCGAGGTGTTTGTTTATGCTTAATTTATAAT
>JAOZSY010000016.1:0-21896 GCA_029939445.1 Bacteroidales bacterium | reverse complement strand
TGGATATCTACTGCAATAACCTTATATTCAGGGGTTAGAGTATCTTTGTCTTCTACGCTAGAAGTGATGTGATTAATCCCAATTTCAGGAAAGTGAAAAGTGGTAAATAATATACCTTCTTTTATAGTTTCAGATAGTTTTACTTTTATTTGCACAGAGCCTCTTTCTGATGATAAAACTACTTTATCTCCTGTTTTTAGTGATTTTCGTTTTGCATCAATAGGATTTATCAATAATACATCTTCATTTACCAACTCTGAATTAAGAGTTCTTCGTGTCATTGTTCCACAATTATAGTGTTGCAAAATTCTACCTGTAGTAAGAATAAATGGATATTTTGCTGAATTTATTTCTAATTCTGGGGAATTCTGGAAATTAAAGAAATGTAATTCCCCTTTACCAAGTTTAAATTCTTTTTCATGTAATATCTTTGTATCCGTTCCATTTTCTGATACAGGCCATTGTAAGCCATTTATTCCTAGTCGTTCCCATGTAATGCCTTTAAAGAAAGGTACTACTTCAGAGATCTCTTTAAGAACTTTAGGAGCAGAATATTTTGCTTGATAATAACCCATTTCATTCATTATATCCACAACAATTTCCCCATCACTCTTTGTGCCTTTAATGGGCTCTACAGCCTTATTTACCCTTTGAACTCTACGTTCTCCATTGGTAAAAGTACCGTCTTTCTCTAAAAATGATGATGCAGGTAAAACTACATCTGCTTTTTTAGCAGTATCGGTCATAAATAGCTCCTGCACAACAAGAAAATCTAATTTACCAATTGCTTTTTCTACTTGGCATGTATTTGGATCTGTTTGCAATACATCTTCTCCCATAATCCACATGGCTTTTAAATCACCATTTCTGCTTGCTTCAAACATCTCAGGTATTTTATAGCCAACTTTATTTGGATGGTCAGTATTATAAAAATCATGATAATATGACCTAACTTCACTAGAAGTAACGTCTAAATAACCAGGGCCTTGATTGGGCTGAACTCCCATGTCTGCAGCACCTTGCACATTATTTTGTCCTCTTAATGGATTCATTCCTACGCCTTTTCTTCCAATATTTCCTGTCATCATTGCTAGGTTGGCTAAAAGCATAACAGACTTACTACCTTGGTAATGCTCCGTTACTCCTAATCCATGAAACTCCATGGCATTTGGCGCTGAGGCATAGGCTATTGCAGCATGTTTTATCAGCTCTTTATCAACACCAATTACAGCTTCTAATTGATTGATGTTTATTTTTTTGATTTCATCAATAAATAAATCAAAACCATTTGTTCTGTTTTTAATAAATTCTTTGTCAACAAGGTTTGCCTCAATTATATAATAAGCCATTAGATTTAGAAAAGCAACATTTGTACCCGGCCTCAGTTGAATATGATAGTTAGCATATTTTGCCAATTCAGTTTTTATAGGATCAACTACTATTAACATTTTGCCTTTCATGGCTTCCTGCTTAATTTTAGCACCTGTAACAGGGTGGGCATTGCTTGGGTTTGCTCCAATAATAAAAATGCAATCGGTATGCTTTAAATCGGCAATAGAATTAGTTGCAGCACCAGTTCCAAATGCTTTTTGCATTCCAAATGCTGTTGGTGCATGGCATACTCTTGCACATCCATCAATATTATTTGTACCTAAAACAATTCTAAAAAATTTTTGCATTAAATAATTCTCTTCGTTAGTGCATCGTGAAGAGGATATTCCAGCAATTGCATCAGCGCCAAATTCGTTTTTAATGGAACTAAATTTTGAAGCAATTAGGCTATAGGCTTCATTCCAATTTGCTTTTTCTAATTCTCCATTTTTACGAATTAGTGGAGAGTCTAACCTTTCAGGATGTTTGTAAAACTCCCATGCAAAGCGACCTTTCAAACATGTATGGCCATCATTAACTTCTGAATCTAAAGGTGCTTCAACTGCTACTATGCTACCTTCTTTTGTTTTAATATTTAAATTACAACCTACACCACAATAGGTGCAAATAGTTCTTATTATCTCATCAGATTTTTGAATCTTTGATTGATATTTATCTTGTAATGCATTAGTTGGACATGCTTGTACGCACGCTCCACATGAAACACAATCAGAAGTCATGAAATCTACATCCGCACCTTTAATAATGTGATTGGTGTTTCCTCTGCCATTCATCGATAATACAAATTGTCCTTGAATTTCATCACAAGCACGAATACATCTATAGCAACTAATACACTGCTCAAAATCAGAATGAATATATGGATGAGAGAAGTCCTTACTTAGCTCTATGTTAATGACTTCCGAGATACTTTTCTTTTGGTATCTTACATTAATTGGCTCAAAACTATTTAGTGTTTTCTGAAATTCAGTAGGAAGTTTATCGTCTGATTCTTTAAGCTCTTTATCAGGATATTGACTAAGAACTAGTTCCATAATATTCTTCCGTAATTTGGTAATTCTATTAGAGTTTGGGTATATGTATAGCCCCTCGCTTGCAGGAGTATGGCATGAAGCCACAACTTTTCTTTTGCCACTTTCTTCATTGGCAATATCTACCGAACATATTCTGCACGACCCAGTATCTTCAAGATTTTTTGAGTGGCAGATGGTAGGGATACATGCTTCGCCTTTTATTCGTCTTACAAATCGGAGAATACTTTCGCTATCCTTTATTTCGTATGGTTTATTATCTATATATGCTTTCATCTCTGGATCAGTTTATTGTAAATATGATTTTAATTCACTATTGAAATATTTAATAATATTTCTAATTGGAAGAGGTAAGCCTCCACCTAAAGCACATAACGACCCCAATTCCATTGTTTCTAATAGATCATTTAGAAGCTTATTGTCAATAGTTTCATTTCTATTCATAGCTCCTTCAATTAATTCGTAACCCCTAGCAGAGCCTAGTCTACAAGGGTAACACTTGCCGCAACTTTCATCTTTTGTAAATTCAAAGAGGTGTTTTATGAATTCTATCATAGGAAATGTTTTTGGAATACAAACAGCACTTGCATGACCAAAAAGAAAACCTTTATTAGAGAAGCTTTCAAAATCTAGATTTATTTTCATTATTTCATTAATGGGGAGAATTCCACCTAATGGGCCGCCAAACTGAATTGCCTTAATATCTTCAATAAAACCATCAGCAATTTTTAATAAGTTGGAGAAAGGATATCCCATATCTACTTCATAAATACCAGGTTTCTTAAAGAACCCATCCAAAGAGATTAGCTTTGTTCCTTTGGATTTTTCTGAACCAATTTTTGAAAAACTATCACCTCCATTTTCCAAAATCCAGTGTAAATTAGCAAAAGTTTCTACGTTACTTAGTATTGTTGGTTTGCCATAAAGCCCATCTTGAGTAGGGAAGGGTGGTCTAACTCTTACCTCCGGACGAATTCCCTCTATTGAATTAAGTAGGGCAGTTTCTTCACCGCAGATATATGCTCCAGCTCCTTTTATTATCTTAAAATTAAATTCTTCTCCTATAATATTTTCTTTTTGTAATAATTCAATCTCATTATTAATACTTATTATTGAGTTGGGATATTCTGCACGAATGTATAATATTCCCCAATTTGCTCCAACAGCTTTACCTGCTGCCATCATTCCAAATAAAACTAAATGCGGATTTTGTTCCAATAAATACATGTCTGAATATGCACCAGGGTCACCTTCATCAGCATTGCAGACAATATATTTTTGTTCCGATTTAGTATTTATACAGGATTCTAACTTAAGTCCGAAAGGAAATCCCGCTCCACCTCTACCTTGAAGTTGGGACTTTTTAACTTCGCTAACTATTCCATGGGGTGTGAATTTATCTATTAATTGATAATGGTTTATTTTATTTGTGATCTTTTTTGTTAGGATTTGTTGGGATGCTAAATTATAAACTTGATATTCTTTATTGGAATTATATTCTTTATTATTAATAATATCCTTTACTTCTAGTGCTTTATCCAACGAATATGTTTGTTCGTTGTATAAAAATGCAGCATTAGTATGACAGTGCCCCAAACATGAAACGTGGCCTATTTCATTGTCAGAGAAGTGCTTCCTTAATTCTGTTTTTACTCTCTCTTGCTTTCCTGATGTAATACAGGATGTTCCATTACAAATAAATACTTTTTTTTCTTTATTATCTTCTTTCAGAAAATCATAAAAATTTCTTGTTCCTATAATTGATGATTCTCCAATTAAAAATTCTTCTGAAAGTATATCTGTAGGAATATTATATTTCTGTATTTTTAAGAAAAGATTATTCTCTATTCCTTTTCTAGATGATAATGCTCTTAAGTTCTTCGACATTTTGTAATAATTTTATTGCTCGTCAAAGTTATGAAAATTAAGCTATAATTATTGATTAAAAAAGTGTTATGATGTTCAAGAGATAAAATACTTATTTATAGTAAATTATTGATTACTTATGAGGTTGTGGAATTAGCAAATGATAAATTAGCAATTCTTGAGCAAGAAGGTTAAAATAGTAAGTTTATGAAAAATAAATAAAAACCTAATCTTTTATTACACTTTTCAGGCTAAGCAAATTCATTGAGTTAACACCCAATCCACTAATATTTTTTGCAGTAAATCGTAAGGCCTCATCATAATAAAGAACTATTATTGGAGCTTCATCAATTACCATCTCATCCATTTTGCGATATAGTGTTAATCTTATACTGTCATTAGTTTCGCTACGGGCTTGTATATATAACTTATCAAATTCCTTGGAAGTAAAATGAGTGTAATTTGCACCTGCTGGGCAGTAATTTGGAGAATAAAATAAGGCTAAGTAATTTTCAGGGTCGGCATAATCTGCAATCCATGAGCCTCTAAAAAATGGTATTCGTGAGTTGGCAATCATTTGACGTAGTGCTGCCGGCTGATGCACATCTATTTCCATTTCTATTCCCAGTTTTGCTGTTTCTTGTTGTATATATTTACAGATGTCTAAATATGCCGAAGTGGTGGATAGCGTTATTATCGGCAATCCTTTTCCGTTTGGAAAACCTGCTTGTTTTAATAAGCTTAATGTGGAATCAGGAGAAAAGAAATAACCTTTGGTTTCTCCGTTTTCAAAACCTGGCATACCCACAGGAACAAAACCATTATTGCCAGCTACGCCTATATTATTACGTAGGTAGCGCATCATCTTCTTGCGATCAAAGCCATAGTTTATTGCCTTGCGTATCCTCTTGTCCATCAGTATGCTGTCCTTATTATTTTGCATAATAAATCCTAGATATTCGGTATTTAAGTATGGTGCTCGGAGTAGGTTTATCTGATTATTATACTTAGGGTTTAAACTTCCATCTGCTAGTAGCAATTCATCTTTATAACTTGGATCAATTCCTGAAATAAAATCAATATTTCCTTTTATAAATTCCAGAAATACAGATTGCTTGTCAATAATAAAACTTATGGAAACGGCATCGAGATAGGGAAGTTGGTTGCCATTTTCTTTTTCAAAATAATTTTCATTTTTTCGAAGAACCATTTTTACACCTTCTTTCCACATTTTTAAGTAGAAAGGTCCTGTTCCAACGGGGTTTCTACCAAAATCAGAACCGTAAAACTCTACGGCCTCTTTAGCTACAGTAGAAAAATACGGCATACTTAACCTCCCTAAAAATGGTGAAAAAGCACTCTTAAGTTTTATAATTACCGTAGTATCATTAGGATTTGTAATACTATAATTACCTTTTTTGTTCTTAGTAAGGATATTTTTAAGCCAAACAGCACCAGGGCTTAAGGTTTTTGGAGAAAGAACTCTTTGCAAGCTATAGGTTATATCTTCGGCAGTTATATTACGACCTATGGAGTCTTGGAAAACCTCATTATTATGAAAATAAATATCTTGCCTTATGTTGAATGTATATGTTTTGCCAGAATCTGAAATGATCCAACTTTTTGCTAATGATGGCTTTATATGAAGTTTGTTGTCTAGCTGTACTAGTCCGTTATATAGCTGATTATCAGCCCAGATATTTGCCTGGTCACGTGCAAATGCAGGGTCTAAGGAACTTATTCCTGCCGATTCGTTATATTTAAAAACTGTTTTACCACTAGGGGGTTTCATGGCTCCGCTACATGACCATATAGCCAAGCTTATGGTTGTAATCAATATATATATAAGTAGTTTTTTCACTTTCCAAAAATACACTAATTTATAATTATTAAAGGTTTTTTTAGCACTTTATTTTCTAAAATAATCACAAAAGACACAAAAGCTCTCATAAGTTTAATTTAGTCTTTGGTAATCGGTAAACGGTAATCAGTAAACGGTAATCAGTATTACACAATTATATAATTAAACCTAAACCATTGTCATCCTGAGTTTACCGAAGGGCCATTAAACCATTATATCATTATATCATTGAACCATTATCATCCTGAGTTTACCGAAGGGCCATTAAACCATTATATCATTATATCATTGAACCATTATCATCCTGAGTTTACCGAAGGGCCATTAAACCATTAATAATTATTTTTCAATAATATAGCTACTTAACTTTTCTCATTAGCCAGCGAGCTCCAATAGTAACAAAAGCAACTACACTAATAGACGAAAGGGGCATTAGTATAGCCGCTATAATTGGTGATAACTGACCGCTAACAGCATATCCTAAGCCTATCACATTATAGAAGAATGACATTGTAAAACTTGCATATACAATATTTATTGATTTTTTTGATTTTTCAAAAATTGTTGGAAGAAGGTAGAATTTTTTGGACTCAAGAATAGCATCACTTGCTGGGGAAAAATTAAACACATCATCAGCAATGCTTATTCCTACATTACTTTCTTTTAAAGCTCCTGCATCATTAAGCCCATCACCAACCATTAGAACGTATTTGCCCTGCTTTTTAAGTTCTTTTATGTAATTATATTTATCCATTGGGCTTTGGTCAAAATGAAGACTTGCCTTCTTTCCAAACATAGTTCTCAATCGTTCTGTTTCGGCATCATTATCTCCACTAATAATATGAATATCATAAGATTTATTAAGTGTATTGGCTAAGTTTTCTATACCTTCTCTATAAGAATTTTCAATGGTATAATGTCCAATAACTTCTTCATTTATTGATATATATACTATTGATGAGTTCTTATTAGTATTAGTTACTTTGCTGCCAACAAATGAAGCGGAGCCAAGCTTGTATTTTGTATCGTTAAAATTGCATTTAACTCCCGAAGAAGCAATCTCCATATAGTTGCTCAAATTGTTATCTAATGATGAATTTATGCTGTCAAAAATGGATTTGCTGAGAGGATGTTGACTTTGACGAGATAGGGATTTTATTTGTGATAACTCCTTTTTACTAAGATCTCTGCCGTGGTATTTTACCGAATCAGTATCTATATGTGTAATAGTACCTGTTTTGTCAAATACAATGGTGTCTACCTTAGATAGTTTTTCAATAACAGTAGATTTTTTAAGATAAAAACCTAGTCGCCCAAATGATTGCATTATATTTCCATAAGTAAACGGAATGCTTAATGCTAAAGCACATGGGCAAGCAACAATAAGTACACTAGCAAAGGCCATCAGTGCAAGTGAGTTGTCATTGAAAAGCCAATAAATACCTGCAATGGTGGCAACGGATAGTATTATAAAAGTAAATTTTTTACTAATATCGTCAATTAGTGTGCTTAAATCTTTCTCACTAGTGCTACCGCTGTCATTTTGATTCCATAATTGAGTTAGTTTGCTCTGCATTACTTCCTTGGTAACTTCCAAGATAATAGTGCTACCAATTTGCTTTCCACCAGCATATAACTCATCACCAGATTTCTTAAGAACTGGCTTTGATTCACCAGTTACAAAACTATAGTTTACACTTGCAGTTCCCTCTATTAGTATGCCATCAGCAGGAATCAGTTCTTGGTTATGCACAATTATTCTATCACCTACTTTTATGCTATCAAGGGGAATAATTTCTTCTTTCTTATCAACTAACTTACTTACTGCAACAGGAAAGTATGATTTATAATCACGCTCAAAACTTAATGCCTGATAAGTCTTGTTTTGATACCATTTTCCAAGTAAAAGAAAGAATACTAAACCAGCTAGGCTATCCATATATCCGGTGCCTGTAGACGATAGTATCTCATATGCACTCTGCCCAAATATTGTAAGCATTCCAATGGAAATTGGTAAATCAATATTTACCATTTTATGCTTTAGGTTTTTGTATGCAGATATTATGTAATCGTTACCGCTATAAAAAATAATAAGAAGTGAAAGTCCTAAACTTATAAAACCAAAAAAATTCTTGAAAGTATCGTCTAATAATTCTCCTCCAGGAATATAGTCGGGCAGGCTTAGTAGCATAGTATTTCCAAATACAAATCCTGCAATTCCAATTTTTATAATTAGGGTTTTATTCTCTGTTTCATTCTTCTTTCCATCAACATCCTCCAAACTAATCATTGGTATATAATGTATAGAGGCAAGTAGCTCAACAACTTCTCTTATGCTAATCTTTGTATTATTGAATGTAATGTCAGTTTCTTTTTTGATAAAATTTACTGACGATTGAGATATGTTTGGATTTATTAAATAAAGGTTTTCTAATAACCATATACATGAGCTACAATGAATATCAGGAATATATAGTTTTACCTTAGAAAATTCTCCTTCGGTAAAATATATTAGCTTACTAGCAATTTCATCATTGTCGAGATATGCATACTTTTTTCCAAAATCATTTACTTCAACCTTTATTCCTGGAGAATCATAAATGTCATAATATCCAGTTAGTTTATTGTCATTAAGTAGTTGGTATACAGTCTTGCAACCTTCGCAACAGAAGTTCTTGTCTTGCCAAACTATAGGGTGTTTACCACAATCTTCTCCGCAGTGTATGCATTTTATATTTTCACTCATTATTATATATCTATAGTTGCCTTTTATTCGCTTATTAAATGTAAGATAAAGATTGTCAGTTTTATATATATCTTTTTTATGTTTTCACATGATATGTAAAACTAATAAAATTTTGGTATTATATTACTTAAATAGAAGAAATGATAATTATTTTAATAAAATGTTTATAAAAATACAATTATTGTTATCTTTGTCACATCAAAATATATTAGTTATGCAATTATTTTTATTATCCATAGTGCTTATAGGTATTGCTTTTGCAGCAATTGGGATTAAAATGTTTTTGATTCCTGGCGGCGAGTTTGTTAAGCAGTGCAGTACTGTAGATTCTGGTCCGTTGAAGAATATTGGCTGCTCATGTGGTGAAAAATCTCCAGAAGAGCGTTGCGATAACTATGAAGACCATCATGGTAAAGGTGCTGATGCAGCCCGACATATTCATACGGATACTATG
Organism: Bacteroidales bacterium; assembly: GCA_029939445.1. Lineage (GTDB taxonomy): Bacteria > Bacteroidota > Bacteroidia > Bacteroidales > UBA1556 > UBA6267. The sequence goes on along the minus strand of JAOZSY010000016.1, from coordinate 12,546 downwards.
GTAATAAAAAGGTATTAAAATAACTGGAAGCATCAATAAGTCTGAATCCATTACATTTATAAATGGTTTTTTTTAAGCGAAAAGCAATACAGTTTTTAGTAGTTTCTCCTAGATATTCATGTTAATTAATAGTTGTGTTTTATTGTAATTGCAATAAAATATAATGATTGTATTTTATAAAGTAAATAGATACAGTAGGTTAGGAGACTAATGTGTCGTATGGTATTTACTGTTAATACCTATTAATTTATATATATATTTGCCGACGATAAAATTTTACATTACTAAATTAAAATCAATATTGATATTGTACAAATATTTTTATTGATTATTTTTTTAAATTGATATTATATAATTATGAAATCAAAAATATATAGCATTATAATTGTCACATTTATTAGTTTATTTTTTTTAAATACACTTTTTTCACAATCGATTGTAAACGCATATGCAAAAGTTAGCTCCATAAGCGGCTCTACTATAAATGTAACTAATGTAAATGAGTCTAATGACTTATTTGAAGTAGGCGACGATTTTTTTATTATGCAGATGCAAGATGATGTTATTGGTAGCAATACATCTGATAATTCTAGCTTTGGAGATTTAAACTCCATTGAAAATGCTGGTCTTTTTACAAAATATACTATTTCGGCTGTTAATCGCTCAAGTGGATTAACATCTATTACAGTAACGGATGCTACATGGCTTTCTTTATATACTACTAATGCAAATACGAGTGTTCAAGTGATTTCGTATCCTATTTTAGGTGGAGGCGGAGACTATACAATCTCTTCAGATATTACTTGTTTAGCATGGGATGGTAATGTTGGTGGAGTTCTAGCATTTGATGTTGATGGAGATTTAACATTATTAGCTGATATAAATGTTGATGGAAAAGGTTTTAGAGGAGCTGATGCTAATGTTGGTAATTCAGGTAGTTGTAATGCTTCAATTTATCGAATTGATGGATCAGATGAAAATTATGGTAAAAAGGGAGAAGGTATTTATAAGAATACCAATTCAACTTATATTTCGGGTCGTGGCCATATAATAAATGGTGGCGGAGGTGGAAATAGCCACAATGCTGGTGGAGCAGGAGGAGGAAATGGTTCTGTTGGAGGAACTGGTGGTTTTGGTTGGCAATGTGATCCAACTGCTGGAGGAATTGGTGGTATTGATTTATCATCATATATAGCTACTAATCGTGTTTTTCTAGGTGGCGGTGGCGGTTCTGGAGAGGGTAATAATAATGTGGCTACAGGCGGAGCTAATGGTGGTGGTATTATTCTACTTAATGCAGATAATATTATAACTACGTCTTCCTGTTCGGGAGTTTTAATATCTTCTAATGGAGATGATGCCGTTGACTGTCCTAGTAATGATGGTGCTGGTGGTGGTGGTGCTGGTGGATGTATAATAATGAATGCTGATAATTATACTATTGATAATAATTGTGATCTTACTGTTCAGGCAAATGGTGGAGCAGGTGGTGCAGTAAATCATGAAGCAGAACATGGCGGCGGTGGCGGCGGTGGTATGGGTAAAGTTATTTATTCAGCATCAGATGTTTCAGATATTAATAATGAAGTAGGATCGGGTAATGGTGGAGAATCAGGAGGTTCAAATGATAATCCTGGAGACGAAGGAAGTTCTTCTCCTTCTGATGGAGGCGACGGTGTAGATGAAGGAGATGATTCAGGACCTTTGCCAGTAAACTTGTTAAGTTTTGAAGCAGTTGCTATGGGTAATTATGTATCGCTTGATTGGAGTACAGCTTCTGAGATTAATAATATGGGTTTTGATGTTGAGGTGTCATACGATAATAAGAACTGGAATAGATTTGTTTTTGTTGATGGAAATGGCAATTCAAATGTTGTTGTTAAATATAACGCAAAGGATATGAATCCTGTAAATGGAGTTAATTACTATCGTTTAAAGCAAATGGATTTTGATGGAAAATATGAGTATTCTGGAATTACTGTAGTAGATTTTAATAAAAGAACTCCAGTAATTTTTAATTATTCTCCAAATCCAGCAGAGCATATTGTTTATGTAAAACATAATATCAATAAAGATTATCAATTAAGAATATACTCAGTAGATGGTAGATTAATAATTGATAAGGCAATGCAATCTGCAGATTCTTCTATTGATATATCAGTATTAGTAGCAGGTTTTTATAATATTGTTTTAACAACAAATAATGAAACTAAGGTTTATAAGCTTATTGTAAAATAATACTAAGAATAAATATAATGTAAAAGCCCATTCAAAATAATTATTTTGAATGGGCTTTTATTATTAAATACTTGATATTAAATAGAAGAGATATCTTTTTCTTTAGCTGAAAAAACTTTATCAGCAATATCGCTATACTTATTGGTTAAATCTTGGATATTATCTATTAATCTCTTGCTAAGATCTTCGCTTAAACCATCTTTTTCTAATTGGTCAGCTTCTTTATTTCCGTCTTTACGTGCGTTTCGTATTCCTACTTTAGCATCTTCAGTTTCGGCTTTTGATTGCTTTATTAAATCAAAACGACGTTCTTCTGTTAACACAGGAATATTCAATCTTATAATTGTTCCATCATTTTGCGGATTTAATCCTAGATTAGAGTTGATAATTTCTTTTTCTATTAATACTAAATTAGCCTTATCCCAAGGTTGAATCACTAATGTTCGAGGGTCTGGCGTACTTATATTAGCTACCTGACTCAAAGGCATTCGGCTACCGTAGTTTTCTATTGCAATACTGTCTAACATAGAAGGATTAGCTTTGCCTGCTCGTATTTTATGTAGTTCATCTTCTAAATGATTAATACTAGCTTTCATGCTCTCTTCAGTCATTTCTAAACACATCTCTGCTTCTTCAGTCATTATTCTTAAGTTTAAAATTTTATAATTGTGCTAATTAGCAAAGTTAAGATTTTTTTTAGAAGATTTTAAGAAAAAATATCTATTTCATATAAAATAACTTAATGATTTGTGTTTAAATAATATGTATCTTTGCGCACTTTTTCGAGGGTATATTATTAAACTCGTTAAAGTATTGGTGTAGTTCTTATTAGAAATGATTAGAATTATAAAACGCCCTTATTATTTTAATACAAACAATTTGAGAGAATGCTATTAGGGCATTTCATTCTATCATAAATTAAGATTAAAGAAATGAAAACAGTATCTATTAGCGGTTCTCTGCGCGAGAACTTAGGGAAGAAAGCTGCAAAAGCTCTACGTAAAGCAGAGCAAGTACCATGTGTAATATATGGTGGTAAAGAACAAATTCACTTTTCTACAGAAATAAATTCATTTAAGGATATAGTTTATACTCCTGAAATAGCATTTATTGAAATTACTATTGGTGATAAGGTTTATAAAACAGTTCTTCAAGCAGTTCAATTTCACCCAGTATCTGATAATATCTACCACGTAGATTTTTATGAGATGACAGAGGGTAAACCACTTATTATGGGAGTGCCTATTCACCCTAAAGGTACATCAAAAGGTGTTCTTAATGGTGGTCGTATGATTCAACGTACTAAAGTGTTGAGAGTTAAAGGACTTGCTGAGTTTATTCCAGAGGAAATTATTGTTGACGTATCTGCATTAAATATTGGACAAACAATTCAGATTAAAGACCTTAATCTTGATAATGTTGAGATAATGGCATATCCAAATACAAACGTTATAGCTGTTAAAGCTTCACGTGTTTCTACAACTACTGATGAGGAAGAAGAAGGTGAAGAAGGTGAAGAAGTTGCTGAAGGAGAAGAAAATTCAGCTTCTGAAGAATAGACATTGATATTTGAGCATTTGCTCTATAATATATTTTGAGAGGTGCATGAATCTAAGGTTTTTGCACCTCTTTTTTATTTAAGCTAATTATAGTAATAATGAAATATTTAATTGTAGGACTAGGTAATGTTGGTAGTGAGTACGAAGGTACAAGGCATAATATAGGTTTTGATGTTGTAGATCAACTTGCTAAGGATATAAAAGCAGATAAATATGAAATTGAACGTCATGCTTATCGTACAATTGGTAAATTTAAAGGTCGTAATATTGTAATTATTAAGCCTACTACTTATATGAATCTTAGTGGTAAAGCTGTAAAATATTGGTTGACTGCTGAGAAAATCCCCCTGGATAATTGTCTTATTATCCTTGATGATATTGCCATTCCATTGGGGAAACTAAGAATGAAAATTAAAGGTGGCGATGGAAAACATAATGGACTTACAAGTATTATTGATAGCTTAAGTACTAGTAAGTTTCCACGTCTTAGATTTGGTGTAGGTAATAATTTTTCGCGTGGTCATCAAGCCGATTTTGTGCTTAGTAAGTGGAAGATTGATGAATTAGCTGAGGTTTCTGAACGTACTGATATGGCAGTGGAGATGATTAAAAGCTTTTGCTCAATAGGTATAGAAAGAACTATGACAGCTTTTAATGGCAAATAGCACAGATACAACAGCCTTTCACTTGCTCTTTTATTGGTAATAAATTATCCGATAATTATTCCTAAATTTATTTATTGATAACTTAATTTGCTATTTTTGTACCTTAAACATATTAATTATGAATAAAGTAAATGTAACTTCAGAAATTGGTAGGCTAAATGCTGTAATTGTTCATACACCAGGCCAAGAGGTAGAAAATATGACACCAGCAAATGCTGAAAGAGCATTGTATAGTGATATACTAAATCTACCAATATCAATAAAAGAGCATAGTTATTTCGAAAATGTACTTTCGAAGGTTGCTACGGTATATCAATTAAAGGATTTATTGATTGATGTGCTAAATAATAAACATGTTAAGAAGAATATTGTTGAGTCAATGTTTAAGGAGCAAAATTCAAAAAAAATATTGCCAGAGTTATTAAATATGGACTCTAATATAGTAGGAAGTAAAATAATAGAAGGTTTAGAAATTAAAAAAGATAGTCTTACTAATTTTCTTAATAATCAACGATATACAATACAGCCATTGCATAATTTCTATTTTATGCGCGATGCTTCTGTAAGTATAGGCAATGAGGTAATGATAAGTAGAATGGCAGGATTGGTTCGCCGACCCGAAACTATTATTATGAAAGCTATTTTTGAAAATCACCCAGCTTTTAATACAAATACAATAAATATCCCAGAATTAATTAACTCTAAAGCAACTTTGATAGAAGGTGGTGATGTACATATTGCACGCGAAGATATTCTTTTGATTGGAATTGGTGCACGAACTAATTCTCAGGGAGTTGATGCGCTTATCGATTATTATAATAGTATTAAAGAAGAGAAGCATTTTGTGATTCAGGAACTTCCTTTAACACCTGAGTCGTTTATACATCTGGATATGGTATTTACGCTATTAGATAAAGATAAGTGTATGGTTTATGAGCCTGTAATTCTAAATTCAGCAGCCTTAAAAACTATTCATATTCATGTGAAAGATGGAAAAATAAAATTTATAAATGAAAGAGCTAATATTATTAAAGCTTTAGAAGAATTAGACATGCCTTTAACTCCAATAGTTTGTGGTGGTGCTGATGAATGGAATCAGGAAAGAGAACAATGGCATAGTGGGGCTAACTTTTTTAGCTTTGCACCAGGTAAAGTTTTAGGTTATGCTCGTAATGTGCATACTGTTGATCAAATGAATAAAGCTGGCTTTGATATTATATCTGCTGCTGATGTTGTTGCAGGTAATGATCATCCAGATAATCATGACAGCTGTTTTGTAACAGTTGATGGCTCAGAGCTTGCACGAGGCGGTGGAGGTGCTCGTTGTATGACTATGCCTGTTAATAGAGATTCGGTTGCATGGTAATACTTTTATTTTTAAGATAGAAAAAGGAGGTGATAAGTAATTATTACCTCCTTTTTAGTTAAAGGCTAATAACAATCTTATGTGAATAAATATATAGTATACATATTTATAAATAATTAGTCAGTAGTATCTTTGATTATTAATAACTGAATAGTAATTTGTTAAAATATAGCCGCAATTCCATTAAATATGAATAAATATAAACTAATAATATCTCTTCTTTTTATATTCATTTTAAATGATACCATAGCACAAAAAATGACTCCACAGGAGTATGTTGATAGGTATAAAAGTACTGCTATTCATCATCGTTTTGAATTTGGAATACCTGCAGCAATAACATTGGCACAAGGTGTATTAGAGTCAGGGATAGGGGGTAGCTACTTGGCTGTAAATGCAAATAATCATTTTGGTATAAAATGCCATTCTGATTGGAAAGGAAAACGTATTTATAAGGATGATGATGCTAAAGATGAGTGTTTTAGAGTTTATAAAAATGCTAACGAATCCTATACCGACCATGCCTTATTCTTAACAGGAAAATCACGTTATGAGTTTCTATTTAGTTATAAAGTTACTGACTATAAAAGCTGGGCTAAGGGATTGAAAAAAGCAGGTTATGCTACTAACCCTCAATACCCAAAACGTCTTATTGATATTATTGAGAAATATGATTTGGCAAAGTATGATATGATGAGCGAGAATGAGTATAATAAAATGATAAACAAAACTCCAATTATAGCTCCAACTGCAGCAATAGCTGTTTCTAGTGATACATCATATCATGAAGATATTGTTAAGTCAGAAAAAGTGCAGAATAAAAATAAAAAGCATGCAATTCTTTATCATAATAGAATAAAGTCTATAATACTGCATGAGAATGAGAGCATTGTTGAAGTGGCAAACAAGTTTCATATACATCCTAAAAGTATTATAAAATATAATGATTTGAATAATGCACCAGTTGTAGAAGCTGGAATGCGTATCTATCTTCAACCAAAACGTAGAAAAGGAAATGTGAAATATCATACTGTTAAAAAAGGAGAGACTCTTTGGGAAATTAGCCAAATGCATGGTATAAAAATGAATTGGTTGTTGAAGAGAAATAATATGACAGAAAAAGATAAATTAGAAGCTGGTCAACGACTATATTTGCAAAATAATAAACCTTTATAAGAATAATCAAATTTATTATTTAGTTTTGCTATTTAATAATAAAATACATAATACTATGAAATTTATAAGAAATACCATATTAATAGTTATAATATCTTTCTCCTCAATAATTGTTAACGCGCAAAGTAGTAATGATTATAGTCCAAGTTTTATGGATAAACTACAGTGGGGAGGTAATGTAGGATTGTCGTTTGGCTCATATACCTATATAGAAGTTGCTCCGGTTCTCTTTTATGAAGTAATGCCTGATTTTGTATTAGGAGCAGGATTAGATTTTACATATTATAATGACAATATTTATCACGTAGAGGGTAGTATCTGGTCGCCAAGGGTGTTTGCTAGATATTTTATTGTCAATGATATATTTGTGCATGCAGAATATGTGCAATCATATTATAAAGATAATTATAATCCCTATAATCAAGATTGGATTTGGTCGGAACCTGGATACTACGCAGGTGGTGGTTATAGACAATGGATGGGAGTAAATTCATATATGTTTATGATGTTACTCTTCAATTTGCAAAGTGATCAATTGAGCTTTGGAACAAATCCAAGAATTCAAATTGGTTTTGCAGCTGGTTTTTAAAGAATTGGTTTTGGAAAAAAATATTATTCTTTATACCAACTTGCATACATATGATAACTGTCTGAGATTCTATTTATTTCTCCTTTAGTAAGTTCAGGGTCTAAATCTTTAATTTTTTTGGCTGGTGTTCCAGCATAAATACTTCCACTTTCTACAACTGTATTTTTTGTAACTACAGCTCCAGGTGCTATTATACAATTACTATTTATTACGGCATCATCCATAATAATTGCTCCCATACCTATAAGTACATCATTGTGAATAGTACAACCATGGATAACAGCATTATGGGCTATTGATACATTATCACCAATGCTTGTAGGGCTTTTCTTATAGGTAGCATGTACTGTTGCATTATCTTGTATATTTACATTATTGCCTATTCTAATGCTGTGTACGTCGCCTCTTATTACTGCACTATACCAAACGCTGCAGTCGTTGCCCATTATTACATCTCCTACAACTACTGCTGTTTCTGCAAGAAAACAGTCATTCCCGAATTTTGGTTTTTTGCCCAAAAGCTCTCTAATTATTGCCATTATATTCTATTTTAATAATTCTTGTTGTTTGTTGTGTTATTGAATATCTATTATCAATTCTATGGCCAATCACCCATACAATATCATCGCCATTACATAAAAGTAGGATGTTGTTTTTATCTGCTCTAGATATTTTATTGTCAATAAAAAAATCACTAATATTCTTTCTATTTTTCATCCCCAAGGGATAGAAAAAATCTCCATTATTCCAATTTCTTATATGCAAAGGAAACTCAATTTTGTCAGCATCGATAAATGCTAAGTTAGTATCCTTTGATTTATACTCTCCTTTATAATTATCATCAATTTCAAATCCTAAAGTTTTCCAGCCTTCACTATTAAATGAGCTAAAAGATGAGTTTGTATTGTTTTTGCTACTATCCTTGGTGTTAAGTATTAATAGTGTCCTGTCTATAAGTAATTCAAAATTAGAGCTTTGTACTATAGCGCCTATTTTATTATTGTCTATAAGTTCAATAATGTTCTTAATGTGAGATTCCTGAAAATCATAATCCTTAATACAATAATAAAGAATCAACTCTGGTGAATAGCTATTTTTTAATCCATCAATATTTATAACTAACTCATTATTTTTATCTTTAGAAGTTATATTCTTTATTTCTGATTCTATATGAAAAAGACTGTAATCTTCTACTAGCTTAAGTTGATTTATTGATTTGTTGAGACTACTACTAAAGTCAGGGCGAAGTTTCTTGAATTCGGGCAATATATTATGCCTAATATAATTACGTTGGTATTTATCCGACGAATTACTAGAATCCTCTCTATAAGGAATTTTATATTCCTCAATAAATTTCTCTATTCCATCTCTATTGGTAAACAGTAGAGGTCTAATTATAGAATCTTTATTCTTGCTAATACCATGCATTCCTGCTATTCCTGTCCCACGAATAAGGTTTATAAAGAATGTTTCTACTTGGTCGTCGAGATGATGAGCAATTACAATATTATCAAAAGCATTCACTTTCTTAATCTCTGAGAACCAATTATAGCGTAAATCTCTTGCCGCCATCTGTGTACTTATTCCATTTGTATTAGAGTATTTATTAGTGTCAAAATTTGCCCCATAGAATCTAATATTGTGTTGATTACAGTAATCTTCAACAAATAAACTGTCGTTATCACTTTCGTCGCCTCTTAAATTAAAATTAACATTAGCAACTGCATACTTAAGTTTGCTTTGCTGAAATAGGTATAGCATTGCCATTGAGTCCATACCGCCGCTTACTGCTAACAAAAATGTTTTATTTTTGTAATCAGGAGCAATGCTTTCCATAAATGATTTGAAGACTTTAATCATGGAGCGAAAATACTAAAAATAGGGGCATAAAAAAAGCTGTCCTAAGACAGCTTTTATATGTTTTTTATGATTGGATTATTTTACAATCATTTTCTTAGTTACTTGAGAAGTTCCAGCAGTAACAGTATAGAAATAAATTCCACTTGATAAGTTGTTAGAATTTAAATTTACTGTATGAGTTCCACTAGCTTTACGTCCTAAGTTCATTGAGTAAACAGTTTGACCAGTAATATTAATTACTTCAACGCTTACGTTAGCAGCTTTGTCAAGGTTTATGTCAATTTGAGTATTTCCATTAAATGGATTAGGGCGGTTTTGAGAAACACTAACCTTATTATCAATACTAGATTTAAAACCAGGATTTGATATAAAATCAGCATCAGTAAAAGTGATACCATTCATATATACATGAGTAACGGGCTGTAATGGGTCTGCTCCTAAATTAATTTTTGAAGTATGAACAGTATATATTCCATTATCTGTTTTTGCAACATCTGATGTATAATGAAAGAAGAAATCTCCTTCAAAAGCAGTTCCAAAAGTAAAGTTAGTAGGGTTAGTTCGTAAGTCATTTACAACATCATAACCTGCAACATATAAATCTGGTAATACATTAATAAAAGTACCGTTAGCACCTGTCCAAGCGTTATTTGTATCAGAGTCAGTCCAAGTAGCAAATACTTTTGTTCCATCATCAGTTCTACTAGCTTGTAGTCTTAAATCCCAACCTTGGTCACCATAGTTACCTTCATCGTCTGCAACTTCAAAAGAAGCTATATCACCTAGGTGACGAGCATCCCAACCAGTACTTGTAGTGAAAATATCCATTATAGGGTTAGTCTTTAAATTTGTAGAGTAGAAGTAAGTATAATCTAAAGAGTCTAGGTTGCTACTAAAAGCAGATTTAACATAGCACATAAGGTGAAGCTCGTTATTAACATCTACAATACCTTCAATTTTATTATTGAAAGCAGGGCGAGCATAAGTAGATCCACCCATTGGGCGAAGGTGTGCTGTTATATTAGCTACAGTAGAGAAATCAAAAACTGGCATCTTAGTCCAAGTTGTACCAGAGTTAGTAGTTTTCCATACTATTGGCATAAAAGATAAATAGTCATTAACGGCATCTCTACCAATAGTCCACATATAGCCAACAGTTCCGTCTTTTGAAAATGCTGTTTCCCAGAACCACGCGTATGCATTTACACCACCATCAGAACCAACACTAAAGTCTGTATGGAAATTATAAGAAGTCCAATCAAAACCATTAGTAGTAGAATTAAAAGTACCAGTATATACATAAGTAGAATCATGAGAATACGGTGCATCTATGGTAGAAGCTCCAATAATATGAACTTTGCCATCATCTGTAGTTTGCATGCTATTACGAATAAAAGCTCCGTTTGAAGGAAAATATTGATTAACAATATTTGTAGCATCAACTTTACCACTTCCAAAGAAGTTAGCATTCCATGCATTATTACCTCCAGATCCATCGTGAGAAGGACCACTGTAAACAACATAAGCGTCGGATACAGTTGTGTTTCCTGCTGGGTTGTAAATTACTCCTCCAGGATAGCGATTGTAGTGTGGTGCTGTTGCATCATCAGCTAAATATAAAGAAGTACTCCAAGTAGCTCCGTCGTTTGATGAAGTAGATACCATTATATCTCCTGAAGATGTAGCTCCATTATCTCCAACTTTACCTCTATGAGTATAGCTTAAAAGATTTAAACTAGCATTATACGATAAAGCAGATTGTGATTCAACTAATGCAGTATAAATATTGTTTGAAAACCCAATGTCACTACCAGAGATAACTCCCTTAGTTTGTGCAGAGGTTTTTATTGGACCTGCAATGTCATCCTTTTGGAAATCCATTTTTGTAGTAACAGGCTTGCAGTTAATTGTGTTGTGATGTAGCTTTGAAACGTTTTGTCCAATAGCTAAAGTACCAACACTTAATGCTAATGCGAAAAGTAATCCTTTTTTCATGTGTATTAATTTAGTTTAATAATATATTGAATTCTGTGTAAATTCTTGAAAATAGAAAAACAACTCAAATTTATTGAATAGCAATTCTAGTGACAAAGATAATTAAAATTTGAAGCTTTTAACGATAAATATCCTTCTTTAAGCTTTATTAATACTAACTTTTTGTGGAAAAAGTATTGCTAGTTACTATATTTATAAATATAATGAACTAGATAAGCGTATGATGATCTTTTTGTTCTTACTAAAGTGCCTGACTATTAGAGCTTAATTGTTTATTAAATCTAAATATAAATCTAATGCTTCTCTTTTACTTGGAGTCAATTTATATGATATATATTTATTAAGATACTCCTCAAGATTGTATTTATGATCTTTATTAAATTTATTAATAGATTCTGAGATGTGATTTACTCCATAATTAATAGAATCATTGAATGTATTAATGAAATTAATGTCTAATTCCTTATTGGCAACCCATACCGCAAAAACAAAAGGTTTGTCAGTATAGTCTTTCCATTCTTCTGCCAAATCATAAATGTATTTATAAGGAAGTTCTTTTTGAGTTTTGTCGCCAATTAGCAATACTGAATCAATTTTTTTATTTGAAGCATAATTTTTTGGTAGTATTTCATAATTCCAATTATACTTCCAATACTTTTTAGCAAGAATTTTTAGTAGCTGAACAGAAGTTCTTGAATCAGGATCTAAATATACAGTTTCTATTTCTGATAATGGGATTTTACTCATTAAGAGTACGGTCTTTACTGCACCATTAGCACCAATGCAATATTCCGAAATTATTTTAGCATTCTCTATTTTGGGGAGCATTGCTACAGGAATTAGCCCAAGGTCAACTTCTTTGTCTTTTAGTTTACGAGCACATTCCGATGGTACATCGAGGCTAAGATCATAAAGGTTCTTATTAAGTTTTTTATCAATACCATAAAGAAAAGGATAGGTATTAGCATATGAAACTGCAGATATTTTTATTTTTTTCAATTTGTTGTTCTATAGTTGTATTTGTTTCTATTATTTTCAATTCCCAATTCCCAATTCCCAATTCCCAATTCCCAATTCCCAATTCCCAATTCCCAATTC
>JAOZSY010000374.1 GCA_029939445.1 Bacteroidales bacterium | reverse complement strand
GATTTTGCTTTTGCTGTTCATTCGGAGGTAGGATTAAGTTGTGTTGGAGGAAAAGTAAATGGGAAAAATGTTGGCATAAAACACTCTCTTAAGAATGGTGACCAAGTAGAAGTATTTACCCAAAAAGCGCAAAAACCAAGCTTAGACTGGCTAAATATAGTTACAACAAATAGAGCCAAGCTACATATTAGAAAAGCCTTTGACCAAGAAGGAAAAATTGAAGCTGAATTTGGAAAAGATATTCTTTTAAGAAAACTGAAAAATTGGAAACTAAACTTCAATCAAGATATCCTTGACGAATTACTTTCTGGCTTTAATTTCAAAGCAGTTTCGGATTTGTATAGAGCTTTTTATAATGAGAAAATTGATTTATCAAAAGTAAAAGCATTGCTTCTTAGTGACACTGAAGAAGATAATACTCCTTCTTCTGAAATGCTAATAGAAGATATTATTGACAACACTGATGATACTGCAAACTCTTCAAATGATGACCTCTTAGTTGTTGATAATATGTCAAATATAAATTACAATCTTGCAAAATGTTGCAACCCAATAAGTGGAGATAAAATATTTGGGTTTGTAACAGTTTCCAAGGGAATAAGCATTCACCGCAAGAATTGCCCAAATGCTTTGGATATGAAAACTAGATATCCTTATAGGATTATTCCTGCTATTTGGAAAAAACAGAACACAAAACATAACTTTAGGGCTGAGCTGCAAATAAGCGGAACTGATAAAAATGGAATTATCGCTAAGCTAAGCGATGTTCTTCATACTAGTCTTAATGTGCCTATACTTAATATAAATCTTAATTCTGATGGTACTGAGTTTTTTGGAAAGCTCGTTGTTAGCGTACATGATAAAGAGCAACTTGCACGAGTTATAGAAAAACTTGGAGAACTTAATATTGTAGGGCAAGTTTATAGAAAATCCTAAAAAAATAGAAAAAAAAAGGTCATTGTTTTCACAATGACCTTTTTACTAATTTTTATAATTCTTATAATTCAGAATATTCAAAAGTTGTAATAACAGTTGACTGATCATCAAAAGTCTTTTTAGTTTCTTTTGTAGGATAATCATTATCATTATACTCATAAGTAAAATTGTAAGATTCAGCATCTACAGGAGCATCAGCACCATCAGTTTTAGTAGTTTTAGTATTATTATTTGGCGAAAGGAATCTATCATTTCCAAAAACATAATCAATCCCATATCCATACATGTAGAACTTCTTAGAATCATACTCATTCATAACAGTACTTTGCATAGCTAATCCTGAAGCTGTATATCCATATGTTAAAGTTTTTGACACATTATCGCCGCTATAAGAAAACTCAAATTTTAACACAGGAGTTGCAGTACCAGCAAGATCCATAGAGTAGGTATATTCTGTTAATTGATCACCAGTAAATACAAAATCAAGTGTATATGTATCTTCTAAAGTACCAGCATTATTAACTTGATAAATAGCAGACACTGGTTTATCACCTGTATAAGTAATAATAAATCTTATATTTGGTGCGCCGTTGTTATAATTTGTATAAGTAGTTACATTAGTCCCGGTATATAAAAAATCGTCATAATAAGGTAAATCATCACCTGCAGCATCTTTATATAATATTTGCTTAATATTATTATCATCATTATAAAGAACTTCGGAATAAGAGCCATCTTCATTTATCATCTTTACAACTTTCATTTCTTTCTTTACTGGAGGAGTATCATCACCAGCATCATCTTCATCATCTTTTGTACAAGCAACAAATGTTAATGAGCCTGCAACTAATAAATAAAGTAAAAATCTAAATTTTTTCATAATTAATTAATTTGTATGTGTTTATAGTTATTTATAAATTCCGCCCAAAGGTAAACTTTTGATTAATATAAATTACAAAAACCTATAATTCTATTAATTAAATATATCAATATTTGGTATAATGATATATTATATCTTTGTAAACTAAATAATAGAATATGAAACACCAATGATTAAAAATAATTATTAAACTCACCAGAAAATGATTATTTTTATCATAGAGGGTTACATATCACCGAATTAATAAATTTTAAACATATGAAAACAACACTATTACTTTTACTAATAATGTTCTTCAGTATCATATCATTTTCACAGAAT
>JAOZSY010000140.1 GCA_029939445.1 Bacteroidales bacterium | reverse complement strand
TCAAGATGAGATTTCTTTTAAGGGTCGTTAAAGACTATGACGTTGATAGGCTGCAGGTGTAAAGATGGTAACATCAAAGCCGAGCAGTACTAATTACCCGTAGGCTTCCTTTATAAAGTTTTTACGTATTTGGATTATATATCTTACGAATTTTTTTACTCTTGTTAATTTTGTCATGATTTATCATAATAAAGATAAATTAAAGATTTAAAGGTGACTATAGCGGTAGTGTCCACCTCTTCCCATTCCGAACAGAGAAGTTAAGCCTACCTGCGCCGATGATACTGCATTTAGTTGTGGGAAAGTAGGTCGTTGCCACAGACATATAGCCTCATTCTGGAAACAGGGTGGGGCTTTTTTTATGAACTTTTTTAATAAAAAAGTGTTTGTCGGTGCAACTATTTATATCTTAGTGCATCATATACGTAGATGCAGGGAATGTTGACCACTAATGAGTCAGAGAAGCTATTAAAGGCTTGTAAAAATGGGAGTTATAAAGCAAGATCAAAGGTGTATAAAATATATGCTCCTATGTTGCTTGGTATATGCCTGCGCTATACAAAAAATAAATCTGAAGCAGAAGATGTTTTGCATGAGGGATTTATTAAAATTTACACCAAAATTGACCAAGCAGGAAGGGGCTCTTTTGTAGGTTGGATGAAAAAAATTGTTAGGAATGAAGCCTTGCAATTCTTAAGAAATAGAAGTATCTCATTTAAACGACACGAAAAATATGAGCTTGATTATAAAAGTGATTTAGCCTCTTTGGATGATGTTAGCTTCGAAGGGATATCTTCAAAAACTATTTTAGATTTTATTCAAAAGTTACCTGAAGGTTACCGGTTAATATTCAACTTATACGTATTTGAAGAATATAGCCATAAACAAATAGCAGAACTATTAAATATTTCTGAAGGCACTTCTAAATCACAGTATTCTAGAGCTAAAAGTAAGCTTAAGAAAAGTATAAATGATTATAAAGATAATAAATTAAAAGAAAATAAATATGAAGGAATTTGATGAATTTGAAAAGTCATTAAAAGATACCTTTAATGACTATAGTGCAGAAAAGCCATCCTCAAAACTGTGGATACGGATTAATACTAGCTTAGTGGCCTTATATGCTACTAAGAGCTCTGCTATTATTGGTTCTGTAATTGCAATTGTTAGTATTATTGCTCTTACTCTTTTTGTTAATTCTAATGAAATAATAGATAATAATTTAGTAAATATAAGAGAGACTGAATTAATAGTTAACACTGAATCTAATAATACGACAAATGCTCAAAAAAAACAAGCTGAAAATGATAATAAAACAAAAACAAATATTGTAGCTATAACAAAACAGATTAATAATAATATAGAATCAGAAAAACAGAATAACTTAAAGAAAAGTAATACTACAGCATTTAATAATACTATAGTAAGAAATGAAGAAAAAGAAATTAGTACTTCAGTGAATGCTAATTTAATTAAAACGACAGTGATAGTTGATGAAGTATTACGAGAAAATAATACATCTTCTGTGAATAATAGCACCTCAGAACTTGTATCTTTAAATATAGATAATAGAATTAATTTTAGAGAAAAAAAGCCTGTTTATAATAAAGAAGCTGAATTAATTAGTGTTCCATTATTGAAACATGACTATAGTAATAATACAAAGGTTAATGTTGAAATGGAACCAATAAGACCTATTGGTTCTAAAAGAAGTGTTATTCATTATAATTATGACTTCTTCTTAGGTGGGCAGTATAACTATTCACAGATTAAGCTAGATCCTACAAATAGCTATGATAAAGATTTTAATAAAAACTCTACTGCATTAGATTATAATTTTGGAACAAATATAAATGTATATAAGGATAATTGGTTTGTTCGTTTGGGATTAAATTATAATAAATATACTGAGCATTATTTCTATAATACATCGTCTATAAGTGTAGATTCAACAGTATATAATTATACTTTTATTAGTAGAAGTTATACTCAAATAATAACAGGTTGGAATACTAACGTAGGTGGAGGAATAGACTCCATCCCGATATATGAGCAATCTGTTGTGGAAACAACAAATCAAAACTCAGTTGCAGAGTATGATACAGCTAGAGTAATAAATAATTACGAATATAAAAATGAGTATTCAGTAATAAATATACCTTTGCTTGTTGGTCGTGAATTTGATATGGAATCATTTGTATTTGATTTTGCAGCAGGAGTTTCATGGTCGCATATAGTAAAGTGTAATGCATATGTACTTGAACCAGAGAATGGAGAAATGATACCTATGGATGAAAATAATTCGCTTATTAAGAAGGATATTTTCAATGCAGTATTAAGTTTAGGTGCTGGTTATAAATTAAGCCGATCTAATATTATCTTTGTGCGACCTGAATTATACTATAATCTGAATTCAATTATTGATAAAAAATATATAGAAAATCACAAAATGTATCAAATGCGCTTTTCTTTAGGTTTACGATATACAATACGATAATTATGAGAATACTTAAAATAATTTTATTGTTAATAGTTTCAAGCTCTTCTTATGGGGCTACACTTAATATAAGTGGAAATGTTACAGATTTGAGTAATGCGCCTATTGATAGCCATTGGGTTTATATCTCTGTTAGCGATAGTATAAATATGTTTCAGAGTACGGACTCTGTTCAAACAAATATACAAGGAGATTATTCATTTTCTATTTCTGACCCAGCTATATCACAATATGCAAATGCCACAATAACGGTTATTGATTGCAATAGTACTATGCATACATTACTTACTTATATGCCAGGAGGTATAGGCTATGATTTTCAGATTTGTAATGGAGTATCGCCATCTTGCCAAGCACAATTTATGTATTTTGTAGATAGTCTAAATACAAATACCTATCATTTTGTTAATCAATCAACTAATAATATATCCAATACATGGAGTGTAAATGGGATTGTAGTAAGCCAACAGCTTGATTTTACATATACATTTTCTTCTCCTTCAGTAGATACAGTTTGTTTACAAATTATAGGAAATATGAACTGTGCTGATACTGCTTGTGCTATTATAGTAATGGATACATGTAGTACATCTTTCACTAGTATTGTTAATGGAATGACTGTAGATTTTGTTCCATTTAATAATGGGGTTGTCGATTATTATTTCTGGGATTTTGGAGATGGTAATGTTCAAATGTCATTGGCAAGTCTTGTCTCTCATACATATTCTAATAATGGCAATTATAATGTAGTATTAACATCATACACTGTATCTGGCCAAGATACTTGTGTTGCCGTATACTCAGATTTTGTTTTGATAGGGCAGCCTTATCCTATGGGAAACATTTATGGTTATGTTTTTGCAGGAAGTGATTACCTTGATATTGGAGAAATTTTTTTATATGCAAAGAATCCAATAAATGGTAACCTTACTTTAGTAGAGAGTACTGTATTAATACCTGATTCAAATAATGTAAGTACATATTTCATTTTCGATAATATAGCCTATGGCAACTATTATATTAAGTGTATTATTCCCCAATCATCTAATGAATATGGAAAATATTTTAATACTTGGGCATCACAAAATCCAAATTTCCAGGAAATTAGTTGGGAGAATGCTGAAGTGTTGGAGCTTAGCTCAACCCTGCAGCTTGCATATATTAATCTTAAAGTACCTGATGTTTTTATAAGCAAAGGCTCTAGCGAAATTTCGGGATCAATAATTAATAATATGGGGATTGATGTTTCAGAGCAAGTATTGTATTTAATGAATTATAATAAGAACTTAATAGGATGTATTCAGCCAAATAGTACTGGAGATTTTTCTTTTGATTCGTTAGTGTATGGGACTTACTATATACGTCCAGAGCTTATAAATATTAATACTTTGGATATAGAAGTATTATTGAATGCAAATACACCTAGTGTTGGTAATATAGAGATACAGCTTGATAGTAATTCTTACTCTACATCAATTAGAAGAGATGAGAACTTAATTACATTTGATGTTTACCCAAATCCTGTTAATGAAAAATTAAACTTGTATATTAGTGGACTACAAGGGAATGAGATTATTATAGATATTTACAATACTCTAGGAATAAATATATACTCTAAAAAGATGGTATTGCATGGTGATTATAACTGTAATATAGATTTTTATAATAATGAGCCAGGCCTTTATATTATTACTCTCTCTGATGGTTATGAGATTTATTCTAAAAAGATTTTAAAGAAGTAATGCAACCTTTATTGTAAAAAGTATCTTTAATATAGAGCTATAAAAAGAGGCTCTAGAAAAATAATTAATATATAAATCATTAAAACACCTTTGTCATGATTAAAAAATTACTAAGTTTAACAATTCTAATTATTGCGACACTTGGATTAAGTGCGCAAACAATTAGTGGTACAGTTACAGATCTAAATGGTGCTGCTATTGCTAATCAGCAAGTTCATATTATGAATAATGATAGTATGAACCCTTATTCTTCTTCTACCTATACTACTGGCAGTGGTGCTTATTCTTTTGCAAATGTGCCTAGCAGTTCAATGGGGTTTATGGTATATACTTATGATTGTCAACAAAACTTTCAATCAGTATATGTTGCCTCTAATACGGGTACTGCAAATTTCACTATTTGTACTTCAAATCCGACGGGCTGTTCAGCAATGTTTATTGATAATCCAGACACATTGAATCCATTAGTAATTAATTTCATGGATCTTTCTACGGGTAATCCAACTAGTTGGGCGTGGTCTTTTGGCGATGGTACTGCATCAAGTATGCAAAATCCAACACATACATATGCTTCTAATGGCAGTTATAGTGTAAGCCTAGTAATAAGTAGTGCTTTATGTACTGATAGTATTTCTTTTACTATTTATGTTGGAAATAATATACCTAGCTGTATGGCCGCTTTCTATTATGTGCCTGATAGTAATGTTACTAACAGTGTAGACTTCTTTGATATTTCGACTGGAAGTCCTACATCTTGGGCATGGGACTTTGGTGATGGCTCAACAGCAACAACTCAAAATCCTTCGCATAATTATGCTACGCAAGGAAATTATAATGTAACTCTTTCTATTTCAGCGCCTAATTCTGGGACAATGTGTACAGATGTTATTACTCAAATGATATATGTAGGCTCTACAATAAATACTTATAGTCTTAGTGGAACTGTGTATGCCAATAATAATGCTATTATTGGCGGTGTAGCGGGGCTTTTTGATGTTAGTAATAATACTATTGTAGGAGCTTCGTTAATTGACTCTACTGGAAGTTATTATTTTCAATATGTGCCTGCAGGTACATATATTATTGGTGCAGCAGCTGATTCAAATTTACTATCAGGATATGCAAATACTTATTATGGTGATGTCGTATTTTGGTCTACAGCAACTCAAGTTACAGTTAGTGGTAATCAAACAGGCTTAGATATTAACTTAGTAGCTGTACCTGTAACTCCTGGTAGTGGTAGTATTAGTGGTACAGTTGGTGCAGGAAGTAAATCTTCAGTTGAGAATCTAAGTATTATTCTGACGGATGATAATAATAGCAATGAGGTTGTGTCTATAACAATCACTGATGCTAGTGGTAGCTATACTTTTAGTAATATAGCTGATGGAACTTACAAGATTTGGGTAGAAATACCTGGCAAAACAGCTACTCCAATTACAGTAACAATTGAAGCAGGAAATACTATAAGTAGTGGAAACGACTTTATTATTACGGGAAATACAATAGTGCCTAAACCTACTTCTATTTCTAATATAGATATGGAAAGTATTCTTAGTATTTACCCTAACCCTGTTTTAGATATTCTTAATGTAGAAATACAAGTTGAGAATAATACACGATGTAGTTTTGAAATTTATAGTGTAAGTGGGCATCTTATACATACACAATATGCTAACTTAAATACAGGTAGTAATTTAATAAGATTAAATACTAACGAACTTGCTCAAGGTACATATATTATTAAAATTGAGAATTCATCTAATCATACAATGCAAAGATTATTTGTAAAATAAGTGTTAATTGTTTTAATGCGAATGCCTAATTTGCTAAGTCACCTACTCTGTCGTAGGTGACTTTTTCTTTTAATGGAATTAGAGTTTATAAATAATGCCAATATTTAAACCTATATTGTTATAAGTAAATGTTTGTTGAGGAAGTTGTAAAGGATTATTTATATCTGGATTTTGACTGTATTGATAAGAAATCCATTCGCTGAATTCTTTTTTGCTATCAATAGTTAATCTTCCACTATCAGGGTTAGATCGGCCATTTATTATTGTTTCTGTAATTTCTGAAAAATCAGGAATGTAATTATATGTCTCAAAACTAACCCCAAGAATACCGCTTATTTTTTTAGTAAAATTATATGTTAATCCTAATTCAGAATAGAAGCCAACACCACCTTTCCCGGTATAATCCCAAATATAAATAGTAGTATTCGGATCCACATTAATAGTCTCAGTAAGAATTTGTTTTGTAATATTAAAGGAGGCTCCAATGCGAAAAAAGCTATTAAGTTTTTCGAAATCAGTATTAATAATTATTGTAGGTATAATGGAGTGACGCTTGGCTGAGAGTTCTCTCTCATTATTTTCAATAACTCCTGCTATAGCATTGATTTCATTAAATACGACTTTAGAGTTAAAGTTGTATTTGTACAATAAGCTTATGCCAATTTTATTAAAAAATAGATAATTAATATTAGCGCCAAAGTTTATATTCTCTCCAAGGCTAAACTTTAGATTCTGAGTAAAATATTCATCATCTTCTAATTTTGTATTGATAAATGTTTCTACTGAGTTTTTCATAATACCTTTAGAATATCCGCCAGATAAACCAAATTGTAAACCCTTAACTTGGCCGAATGAATTTGATGATAATAATAGCATTACTATTATAAAAAGTGTTATTCTCATATATTTAAAATATTATATCGGTGATAAAGGAACATCCTTTTAATCATTCGTTTGTGTGTTGAAATTAACCTAGGATGGCTCATATTAGTTCTATTTAATTAGTATAACAAATCCATATTTAGTATAATCCTTCCCTGCAAAATCAGTATAATCTATTCGCCATGTA
>JAOZSY010000373.1 GCA_029939445.1 Bacteroidales bacterium | reverse complement strand
TTTAATATAGTATCATTTTTATGAGAAAGCTTCGAGTTTTCTTTCTCAATATCTTCTTTCAAATTATTGGTATTATCCATTTTTTCACCAACTTTCCCAGTCAATAACCAGTTGCTATCCACATCAGGAAAGCTATCTATTATTTTTAAAACATAGTCTAAACTAGGATTATTTCTACCTTTCAAAACATGAGATAATCCAGATCTTGGTACTCCAATTTTATCAGCAAATTGTGATGCTGATAAAGAATTTTCTTCCATTATTTTCTCTATTCTTTTCTTCATATTTATTGGTGTTTTAATATTTACAAATGTAAATAATTTTTCATTAGTTTACATTTGTTTATAATAATACTTATTCAGAAATATGAATAACAATTGTTAATTACTATGCTAGTTTACATTTGTAATCCTTAATTTCACATAATGCCATTAATTAAATTATAACTTTAGATAACTTTTGTATTCATTTGGTTTAATGTTTTTTAGAAGTATTTTCTTTTGAATAATAATAAGAAATTTACATTTATATACAACTATCCTTTAAACTGTCTTTACTTTTGTAAATCACACCATATTATGTGTATAAAATAGTATATTTACAATTATATACGATGGTAATCACAGCATCATTATAAAATAATTCACTGGTCTTTTGAGAATATATTTAAATTATTATTACTAGTTTATTTACGGTACTATTTGGGATTAGTACAATATCCATATTGGTGTTTTTGCAGATGTAAATCAACGCTATTTTTCACACTTCTCCCCTACTTATAAAACTAAAAACAAGGCATCAATTCATGATTTAGAAACTAGATTGAACAAAAAAACTCATTAGAAAAAATCCAATGAGTTTTTAATTAAAATATTATCATAAGCGGGATTCTGTACACAAAATAAATTGTGGCTTATCATTTATCTAGATTACGATTCGCATCGCAACTCAATCGACCCACCCTCTAATTTAGCCGAGTAAGCATTATATGCACCCTCGAAAGGGAGCAAACATTAGTTTACATGGTCTTTCACCCCATAAGGTTTACCCAACTACAATGTCACCATTGCAGCTTGTGAGCTCTTACCTCACTTTTTCACCCTTACCCCGAAATATCGTGGCGGTTATTTTCTGTGGCACTTGCTATCTACTATCAAAAGATAGTAGTCTTCCCGTTAGGAAGTATGCTACTCTATGATGTCCCGACTTTCCTCTCTTTATACAATAAAATGCATAAACAGCGATAAGCTCAAATATCTTACTGCAAAAGTAGTTTATTTTATATAAACCTGTAGCAATTATTAAGCTTTACACCAATTATTATACATAATTAGACGACCAATACACATTTCAACATCCTGAATTAAACAATATAAGAAGAAAAATTAGAGTAATTATAGTCCTATTAAAAGTAATAATATGCTTATAATATTCAAAATAACAGATACTTGACTCATTAGATAATCACTATAAATCATCAATAAATAAATTTCTAAATATTTTATTATTCAATTAAAAAAATATTTATCTTTGCAGCCTCAAAAGAAGGACTCGTAGCATAACTGGATACTGCACTACGTTACGGCCGTGGCGATTGGGGGTTCGAATCCCTCCGAGTTCACAATGATTATTAAAAGCATCTGCATAGCAGATGCTTTTTTTATACCCAATATTTTCTTTCAAGCCTGCTTGAAATAGAAAATATTGGGTATAAAAAAATAGCTTTTGTATTACACAAAAGCGTATTTTAATAATCATTGATGTGCCTCCCCCATTAGGATAGCCGCCGTTTTCAGGCGGCAATCCCTTTCTTAAACCAATCTGTTATATTTTCTGACTCTAAGCGAAATGGCTAGTCGAGAGCTGTAGGTTTCCAAATGTAACCTGTTTTATTTATTAAGGCGCCATCTTTTCGTAGCTTCATCTTAAAAAAATCACTGTTAATATATAATATTCTTTTAGTTATAATTATTTCATAATAGTTAAACTCTATATTATCAATATTAATAGTCAAATCAATTTTATTGGGAAACACATCTTTCAATTTAAAAATTTTTGACTCCCCATTTTTTAATGAAAGATTAATAATTCCATTTGAATTAGTTCTTTCTACCTTTCCATCTATATCAATAAGAATGGAATCCAT
>JAOZSY010000372.1 GCA_029939445.1 Bacteroidales bacterium | reverse complement strand
AACTAGCCAAGCATAGAAAGGGCAAAAGCACAAATAAATCCGGCTCCTGTTATTAAACCAGCCCAATCTCTTGTTCCTTCAAATGCTTCAGGAATCATGGTTTCAGCTAACATTGACAGGATAGCACCGGCGGCAATCGCAGTTGTAGCTGCTCTGGCCTCAATTGACAAATTAATATATACACTATAACCAATCAATGAAGATAAACCAGATATAATAGCGATACCAATCCATATACCAAATATATATTTTGTGGACCTACCCGATGCTTTCATACCAGCAGAGCTAGAAAGCCCCTCAGGTATATTGGAGATAAAGATAGCCAATACAGTTGCCATACTCACCACACCCCCACCTAACATTGTCAAGCCAATTGCCATTGATTCAGGTATTCCATCAAGCAGAGCTCCAACCGCAATTGCGGTACCACTTCCTTCTTTTTCATCCTCTGATGGTTGCCCACTAGAACGTTTCCGGTGCTTTGCACCCATTCGGCTCAACAGCCCGTTAATACCACTATAGGTTAGTGCTCCTGTAAAAAAACCAATTACCGACGGTAATAAACCCGCTTGTTGATACGCCTCCTCCATCAATTCATAACTCAGAGCTGATATTAACACACCACTGCCGAATGCCATAATAGCAGCAATGACTTTTTTAGGAAGCTTAATTGCATAACCTATAATTGCCCCAAGTAAAGAAGCGCCCCCTGCAAACATTCCCCAAAGTCCAGCCTGCAACCATATTGGCATCCCTGTTTCATCAGTACCATTATTACTAGCATAAACTGTCCCAACAATCATTATTAGGACAATAAGGGTGCTAATTTTAAGAATAATACTGTGGTGTTTCTTCCTCTTTTTCATTCTAAATGAAGTTATTGTTTAGTAGTTTAATTGTTATTAATCAGTCAAATGCTATTTGCGCAATGTATTATTTATCAATCATATAGAACTATTGTGTAAAATATGATATTCATTAATTACATTTAAATAAGTAATAATTCTAAATATATTTATCTCCAAAAAAAGCTTGTACAATACTTTCAGTGAAAGGCTCTACAGCATTCTGAATTATCTAGAAAAACTTTCTCCTTTTTGTATTCGCTTTACTCAGATACCCATCTTTTAGCTTCTGCAAGCTCATCATTATTAAATACCTGAATATGCCCTGATATAGCAAAACCAAAAATGTGCACTGCCGAACGTATCCAATCAGTATCAGAAACCACTGCTATTTTTTCCCAGGCCCTTAAATGTTTAAGACCAATTTTGGTATCATCCCACATTGCTTCCATGCTATAACCTGAAAAGCCAGAACCAAGTTGATAAATCATTCTTACTTTTGGATACTCCTTTAACTTTGCCTCAACTGCTGGAATTAAAACTGTTTCGTAATCTTCGCCAGTAACTGTTTCTGTAGCCTCAAACCACAAAATATTATTTGGGAGGCCTTGTATTTGCTTTATCATAATTACCCTTGCTCTTTATTAATTTGATTTTTTAGTCTAAACGAAATGATTACATTGTAAATGCCAGCAGACAAAAGTAAAGCTGCAACCCATATAGCTGCTGTTAAACCTGCGAAAACTGGGTTGTTCATAATTATATTACCTAAAATGATAATGAAAATCCCTGATAGTATTTTTATTATCTTATTATCGGCATCGGAAAACCCTTTAATTAAAATTAGAATTCCGTAAAACATAGCCCAAAATCCAATTACCATTGGTAAAACCGCAGCAGTAACAAGCGGGTTAGTTAATATAATATAACCTAGAAAAAGATCTAGTGCTCCTTCAAATGCTGACCAACCCCAATGCGGATTTTCTTGTCGTGATGATATTCCTCGATAGAGTATCACAATACCAGTTATAAGAAGCCCGATTCCCAAATATACGGCATAAGCCACCAATGCACCACCAGGACTACTAAAGACCATTAATGCCAATAAAATCATTATGATTCCTTTAATAAGAACCATATACCAATTTGTTGAAAATTTATTATCCATGCTAAAAAATTATTTAATTTATACTAAAATATTTTGATTAAACTTTCTAATGAAAATTAATAATACTGATTTTAAAACCCAAATACTTCCATCTGGATATAATAAACTGCGGCTCCTGAAAGATAACCGGCTA
>JAOZSY010000371.1 GCA_029939445.1 Bacteroidales bacterium | reverse complement strand
ACGGCTTATGCATAAAAAATAATCGCCTGCCTAAGTCGAATTATAAAGGTACATCAAATATACAAAATTTATGGACTCCTTTAATTCGTCACATCAAAAATAAATATTACATCTCTTTGTGTTACAGAACCAATAATAAGCATTTTCCCGACCTCAACAAAATGATCTTCAACACCTCCACTGCTATGCATTCCAATAATTATCAGAATTCTAGCATTGCAAACCATAAGAATTAGATAATTTATTTCTTTACTAATTTAGTCACATATTTATTATTACCCGACTCAATACTCAGTAAATATATTCCTGCAGGCCCTTCAAATTTTATATCAACAAATTGGCCTCCTTGGTAAAGCATAGAGTATACTAATTTTCCATATAAATCAATGATTTTGATTTCTGTTGCTTGTTTAGATTCTGTTAAGTCTATTGATAAATGCCCATTTGTTGGATTGGGGAAAAACTTAATATTAGTGCTCGGCACTTCGGTTAAACTCTGCGCGCTTGAATTAACTTTAATTTTTAATCCTACAGGACGATGATCAGAAATATAATAATCATAATTTGCAAAACCTCCCGCCATAAAATTATCCACTTTTATTGTTTGTATTTCTGATATAGGATCTGAAAATTCATTGAAAATTTCGTTTGTAATTAAGATATGATCAAGGTGAGATGGCCAGCTCGGATACGACCAATCAGCGGATGGGCCACTAGCAATTGCATAATCTGCAAATAAATAATTGGCAGAATCATCAATAAACATTTGGAATACGTTGTTTGAATTTACATCTGTTAATATATCGTTTAGATCTCCTGTTACAATAACCCTTGAGTTAGAGAGGTTTGTATCGATATATTGTTTGAGCAACGTGCTGGCCTCATAACGCCTAGCTTCCTCATCTGAGGAATTGCCAATATCTAGTACGCCATCACCACAGCATTTGAAATGATTATTTATTACAATAAACTCTTCCCCCATAAATGTGAACTCTATAACTAAGGGAGACCTAGGAAAGGCATTCCAAAATGGCGAAGTATCATAGATTTTATAAATGGACTGAACATTTATTGTGCTCGTCTTATATACGTATACAAGGCCTCCAAACCAGCCATCGGCAATGTGTAGCTCGTAGGCCGGAAGATTGTTTATCATCTGCCTAAATAAAAGAGTGTCGTCTATTTCTTGCAAAGCAAACAAATCTGCATCTAGTGATTCTATTATTTTGCTTACCGAATCTACAGTTATAGTTCCATTTTTAGGAAACCATTCAATATTCCACGTAATAACTTCAAAAGTGGAATCCGTGCCGAAGGAGATATCGCTAAGCCCTTGACCGTAAAGCTGTCCGCTGAGCAATATAATTAATATGGTTGATAATAATTTACGATACATTTTTCTTTTGTTTTATTATCCACCGTCGCTATCGCTAAGGTAAATAAATTTGTTGCTTTTTGTGCTTGCTTATGCCAACTATAGAAGCCTGTTATAATGATAGAACACGATAGGTTCCGAACAGTTGTCGGGAGCGCACCAGCGTTAGTGGTATTCACCGATAAGTCGGTGCGGCATCTGGGGTATTCACAGACGGTGGGGGCTGTGTGCTATTGGAGGCTTTATTTATTCATCAGATTAGTTACCTCGTGTCCTAATTTAGGCAAATGGTTTATAATTATGCTCCAAATAACATCATCTGAAACACTATCATATCCATGAATAATGCGGTTTCGAGCATCTACAATCTTACGTGCATTCGTTAATTTAAATTCATTATCTTTTTCAAGAATACGCTTCATTGCTTCTCCTATGATTTCAAGGTTTCTTTCAACAGCTCGTTTTGTTTTAATGTCTTTTTGATAATTTATAAACATTTTCTGTCCTTCTTCAAAAAAACCATCAATTTCAATAATTGCCGTATGAATATCAAATAGCCACGATTTTATTTCATTATCCATATATTAGTTGCTTAGAATTGTTAATCGAATTTTTAAAAAAAGGATTTTTAATTGCTTTTTCTTCTAATAAATCAATATCACGATTAAACAAATCTTCTAATGAAAACTTGAAATCAAAATAATTATCAGCATATTGTTCTAATTCAACCTTATCAAAAGATACAATAAAATCAATATCGCTTTCCGAACTAAAA
>JAOZSY010000139.1 GCA_029939445.1 Bacteroidales bacterium | reverse complement strand
TTGCAACTACTTTAATTATCGGTATTATTACTTCATTATTCTCAGCAATTTTTATCTCACGTTTGGCCTTTGGTTGGATGCTTGATAGAAATAAAGAGATTTCTTTCTCAAATAAAATGACTGCTAATTTCTTAGCAAATGCTAATTTCGATTTTATTGGTTTCCGTAAGAAAGCTTATATTATCTCTGGTACTATTATCATTATTGGTATTGCGAGTTTAGCTTTCAAAGGTCTAAATTATGGTGTTGATTTCTCAGGAGGTCGTACTTATGTTGTTCGTTTCGATAATGCTGTGAATAGCGTTGATGTAGCAAATGATCTAAAGACTAAGTTTATTGATGCTAACGGAAAAGAAATTCGTCCTGAAGTTAAGACTTTCGGTCCTGTTTCTCAGGTTAAGATTACAACAAAGTATCTTATAGACTCTAAGGATATAACTACGGACTCAATAGTTGACCGTGCTGTATTCGAAGGTTTGAAAAATCACTTTAGTGAAAAGATATCTTATGAAGAATTTGCTTCTTCTGATGAGTTTAAAACTGTTGGTTTAATGAGTTCTCAGAAAGTAGATCCTACAATCTCTGATGACCTTGTTTATGAAGCTTATGGTGCATTATTCTTTGCTCTTATTGCTATCTTCTTATATATTGCTTTACGTTTCCGTAAGTGGCAATATGGTTTAGGTGGTCTTGCAGCTCTTGTGCACGATACTTTAATTGTTGTATCAATCTATTCAATATTCTCAGGATTGCTTCCTTTCGATATGGAAGTTGATCAAGCATTTATTGCGGCAATACTTACTATCATTGGTTATTCTATCAATGACTCGGTAATAATATTTGACCGTATTCGTGAAATGACGCATATTTTCCCAAAACGTTCTATTAAAGAGAATATGAATGCTGCACTTAATAGCACTCTTTCTCGTACAGTAAATACTTCTGGTACAACAATCGTTGTATTGCTTACTATCTTTATCTTTGGTGGAGAAGTAATTAGAGGCTTTGCTTTTGCGTTATTAATGGGTGTTATAGTAGGTACTTATTCATCAGTATTTGTTGCAAGTCCTGTAACATACGAAACCTTGAAGAAGGATGATGATGCTCGCCTTATTGCAAAAACTGCTAAGAAAAAGAAGAAATAATAACTTCTTAATTGACACATTAAAAACGCCATTTCAATTATATTTGAAATGGCGTTTTTGTTTAATATGCTATGTTGAATTATGATTTTTGTTTAATGTAATCTTGCTTTTATCAACACACCTTTTTTGTAAGTTTCAGTTTTGTATTTGCTTTTATCTTCATTATAA
This sequence comes from Bacteroidales bacterium, assembly GCA_029939445.1. Lineage (GTDB taxonomy): Bacteria > Bacteroidota > Bacteroidia > Bacteroidales > UBA1556 > UBA6267. The sequence goes on along the minus strand of JAOZSY010000139.1, from coordinate 5,816 downwards.
TAAGTCCACTTCCCTACTTTCTTATCATCTTTTAATGTCCCTTCTGTTTTTAGTCTAGAAGTGTTATAGTATTCATAATACTTGCCTTGAGCCAAATTGTCGATATAAACTTTTTCGCTTTTCAATACTCCCGATGGATAGTATGTAGTGTAACTTCCATTTAATAAAGTATTCTTATAGTTTAGAATAACTAGTGGTATTCCTTCTTCGCTATAGAAAGTTGAAATACTATCTTTTTTACCATTCACATAATAATGATGCTCTTTTTTATTGCCATTAGAATAATAACTCGTATTCTCGCCATGTAATAACCCATTCTTATAATGCCTTTTATACTCTACTTTCGAATTTCTATCGTAGTATGTATTTGCGCCATTTAATTTGTTATCTTTAAAATGGAATTCATTTCTAAACATTCCAAATTGATCAAATACTGTGGTTATACCATTAAGCTTACCACCACGGTACTCTTGAATTACGGATATTCTCCCATCAATATTATACTTTACCCATGCACCATCTTTTTTGCCAAAACTATAGTTACCTATTTCTAATTCTACTCCTTTAGACTCATGCCAAATTCCTGTTTTTTGCCCTTTAATGCTAAGTTTGTTTATGGTATCACCAATAGCGTCTAATTTAGTAATCTGTTTTTGGGATACGACTGTTAAAGGAATTAGAAGACTTATAAATATATAAATTATTATTTTCATTTGTTTGTAGTTTAGATGCCAAAAATAGTTATTTATCTATTGTAAAATTAGTATTGGACAGTAAAAAATATACGACTTTTGCACTCTGATTACTGTTTATCGAATATACACTTGTATTTTTAGTTAAATATATTGAAGATGCTAATAGGATGTAATAGTAATTAATTTAATAGATATAATAAAATGAGAAGTGATAATTTTAGATTAGCATGTGGCTTATACGACCAAGTAGAGCTTCTGAGTATGCGCAAAACGCCAGTTAAAATAACTTATAATATGGATGATGATTCAGCACTTGAGATTCTCGGAATTATTACAGATGTTTATGTTATAAATAAAATTGAATATATACAAATTAATGGAAAACATGAAATTAAGACTTCTCTTATCCTAAATATCCAATCTAATCCAAAATCATTTCGGTAATAGTTTAATTGTTTGATAATCAAATGTTATACTAACTATATATGTAGTTTAGAATAATTAAATATGATATTCCTCATAAGAGAATCGGGTGTTATAGCAATAACAGAACCGTAGTTTTCCATAGTATTTTTGGTTGTTATTTAAATAACGATGTTACTTTTGCTGTGAAATAAATAACAATGAATATTAAACAAATAACCTAAATTAAATTATTATGAAAAACTTACTTAAAATTTTATTCGCCGTAGTACTTTTTGGCGCATTATTTACAACAAGCTGTAAAAAGGATGATGTTGAGCCTGACCCAGTGGAAGAGAATGAGAATTTCGCAACACTAAAAACTTATTTAACTGGAAACTCAATGGATTTGAGCGATGTTTTAGGAAGTGGAGCTACTTCATTTATTACAACAGCATCTAATGTATATACTATTAACACTGATGCCGATCCTAATAATGATTTCTATATTATTGATATTAGAGAGTCTGGCGACTTTACAACAAGCCATATTGAGAACTCTGTTAATTCTACTTTAGCTGATATTCTAACTACAGCTGATGGTCATGATAATATTGCTGTATTGTGTTATACTGGTCAAACTGCTTGTTATGCTGTAACAGCTCTACGTTTAAGTGGATTCCCAACGGCAAAAGCTATTAAGTGGGGTATGAGTGGTTGGAGTGGTACGAACGGTACTGATAAGTGGACGGATAATGTTGGTGATGCTGGTACTAATAGCTCTAATTGGGCTGCCGCTCCTGGCGATTTAGGTACAATTACTAATTATGGTGATCCTGTACTTAATACATCTGCTACTGATGGCCCTGGTATTTTAAAAGAACAAGTTACTAAAGTGTTAGATGGTGGTTTTGCTGCTGCTGCAGTTACAAATGCATCTGTATTAGACAAGCCTTCAGATTATTATATAAATAATTTCTGGATGGCAGAAGATGTAGAGCATTATGGTAATATAAAAACAGCTGTTAGAGTTAAGCCTTTAACGCTTGCAGGTGGTGAGTATAAAAACTATAATCCTGCAGCTAAGGCTGTAACTTATTGCTGGACTGGTCAAACATCAGCTCTAGTAACTGCTTATATGAGAATTGTAGGATATAATGCTTTTAGCCTAAAGTTTGGTGCTAATGGTATGGTACATACCGCATTGAACTCTCATAAATGGACTGCTGCAAGTGGCGCATCTGACTTACCTTTAATTTCAAAATAAACATAAAAAATGAGGAGTAGTGTTAAAGCTACTCCTCTTTTAAATCAAATACCCGTATTATTATATTAGTTGTAGTAATTACAACGAGATTAACTATTGCAAGTGAATAATAACCTAAACGATAAATCAAAAATTATGAAAAAGTATCTAATATTTATATTATTGGCAGTTTTTGTACTGCCTTTACAATCAATGGCTCAAGGTTGCTCTGACTCGGGAGGTGAAGATGGCATCAAAGTTATTGGTTTTGTACAAAGCGAGTATCAATATCAAATGCTAGGAGATAGTGTTCAAGTTGATGCAATTAATGGACTAGAACAACCAAGTTCATTCTATCTACGACGTGCCAGATTAGGGGCAACAGGAGAAATTCCTTACGACTTTTCTTATTATTTTATGGCCGAGTTTAGCCCTTCATTAGGAGGCCCTTATATTCTTGATGCATTTGTAACTTATAAAAGATTTGCACCATATTTTATGGTATCAATGGGACAGTTTAAATCTCAATTTGGTTTAGAATTAACAACAGCTTGTAGCGGGCTTTATACAATTGGCCGTTCTCGTGTTGTAAATGAGTTATCTAGCCCATTTCGCGATATAGGAGTTCTATTGCTAGGAGGTACAGGTGATAAAAAATTCTTTGGACTTGAGCACGAAAATATTATTACTTATAGACTTGCCATTACTAATGGTCAGGGAATGAATAAGTATGATGGTAATATGGATAAAGATATTACTGCAAGAGTAGTTCTTCAGCCAATAGAAGATGTTAAAATCGGAGCTAGTTATAGATGGGGAAAACAAAAACCAATTCAAGCTACCGAACCAGATGATTTACGTCGCCGTTGGGGAGTTGATGTTAGTGTTGAAAAAGGTAAAATACTATTCCAAGGTGAATACATTAATGGATTTGATAGAGGGTCTTCTCTTGTAGGTGGTGGATGTGGTTCTGCTCCAACAATTCAAAAAGGAGATTTTCATAAAGATGGTTTTTGGACAGCCATAATGTATAAGTTTGACAATGGTTTTGCGCCAATATTAAAGTATCAGTATTTTAACGTTACATCGGATGTTGCTAGTATTCCAGCGCAAACTCAAGACGAAGCTATTATAGGTTTTAATTATTACTTTAATGATTGGGTACGCATGCAATGCAATTATGTTATACCTAAGGATAATCTTACTCATAATACATTCTTGAATTCAGATAGTAATTATAAGAAAAACTATATAGTAGTTCAATTACAAGCAAAATTCAATTAAAAAATATATAACATACTAAATAAAAAAAACATGAAAAATTTTATAAAATTCACAACAATATTTGTAGCATTTATTCTTATTGCTACATCAGCTATAGCTCAAGGAGATTTTATCTCTGCAAAAGACTTTGCTAAAGCATCAAAAAGTAAGAATTCAATAATAATATCTGCACAATCATCAAAAAACTATAAGCTTTCTCATATTAAGAATGCAGTTTTTATAGATCATAACGACTTATATAAAGCAGGAGCAGTAGAAGGACTTATTAAGTCGCCTAGTGATTTAGCAAAATATTTTGGTGCAAAAGGTGTTTCCGAAAAGAAGGAAATACTAATTTATGATGATGGAACAAATAAATATGCTGCTAGAATATATTGGATTCTAAAATATATAGGTGCTCCAAATGTAAAAATACTTCATAAAGATATGGGAGCTTGGCGTTCAGCACGTATTATGATTACTAAAGCAAAAACTAAAATTACTCCGGCTACATTTACCCCAACAGTAAATAAAAGTATTGCTGCTGATTATAATTATGTTAAGTCAAACCTAACTAATGCAAATGTTGTATTGCTAGATGTAAGACATATTACTGAATATAATGGCACAATTGCTAAGCCTGTTAGTAAAGGTCATATCGCAGGAGCAAAAAATTTAGAATGGAAGAAACTAGAAACTAAAAGTGGAGCTTTATTGTCAAGTTCTGAATTACAATCTGCTTTCTCAAGTGTTGGTGCTACTAAGGGTAAGACTATAGTTCTGTATTGCGGTACTTCTGTTCGTTCAGGGATTGTCTTTGTTGCATTAAAGAGCTTAGGTTATGCAAATGTTAAGGTATATGATGGTGCTTATAATGAGTGGGATGCTAAAGGAGAATCGTTTAAGAAATAATATTGAATAATACCCTAAATTGCGATTGAAAGAAATAGACCGTAATAAAAAGACTATTTAATTATTTGCGATTTATTATTGTTGTCATTTATGATAACATAGTTTAGGTTATTAATTTTTCGCAAAGGCCAGCTTAAATTATTTTAAGCTGGCTGTTTTTGTATATATATATTAGAGTCAGCTGGTTTTTCCAGCCTTCTAAATTCTAATATAAGTGTATTTCTTCTTTTAACAAGGATAGTAAATTAATTAGCCATCAATTTTTTTCCATAAATATTTTCTTCAATATTATATAGATCTTTCATTTGTTTATCTATAGTCATTGTCTTTGCAACATCAGTTTTATATTTTTCGGGGTCTTTACCTTCTCCACTTTTTCGCCCTGGTACAGGGTCAAATTCTGAATTAATATGAACAAATACTAGCATTGTTGCAGCATTGCCTTTTACTAATTCAACAATATTTTTATTATTTCCATCTTTATCTACAACAGTTATTGATGTAGGAACAAATCCAGGTTGCCAGCTATAGTCTTTGCCTTTTTTTGTCTTGCCGGCTTTGCGAGTATCTTCTTTTTTTACTAAATCTTTCAGTAAACTTTTTAACACTTCAGAATCTTGCGATTTATTTTTAATAAGATAGTTGTCTGAGCCAACAAATAATTGCCCAGCTCCCCAAAATTTACCATAAACTATTCCATTTATATCAAAAAGATAGGATGTTTTATACAAGCCTTTCTGGTAGATTACATTGTTAGTCCCCTCATAAGATAAAAGAGCCTCCTCTTGTTTAGAGGAACTAGTGTTTTTCTTGAATAGTTTCATAGCGTCTTTCATCCCTATTGCATCAGATAACGATTCTGCATCATTATAAAGTTTATCAAGTTCAGGAGTATAATAAAATGTTATGTCTGAAAATTGATCAAAATCAATATGTGTATTCTGAGCACCTAATATGATAACAATTGTTTTACTTGGTAAATACTTTAGTTGACCAAATATTGTTCCCACAATAAATAGAGCTGATAATAATATTGTTATTTTTTTCATAAGTATAGTTCTTGATATTAGTTTAATTTTATGATTTAAATATATATACCAAAGGTAGCTTTTTTTCTATTGTATATGAGGTTTATTATTAATATTTTTTATGAAACTGTTTTTATTAATTAAAAATATTTCTATGTCTAATAAATAATTAGTTAATTACCCTTCCTTATTATGTACAATTACTTTTTAATCATTTAAGGTGTTTATTATTTTATAATAATCTATAGTTATAGATAATTGACTTTTATT